>JAPOYQ010000102.1:911-5417 GCA_026706505.1 Gemmatimonadota bacterium | reverse complement strand
GCTCAACTTCTTCGCCAAGTCCGAACGCCCGCACTTGGCGAAGGTCCAGATTGAAATATGCGACGACGCGCTCGGCTACCCATTCGTCGCGCGAAAACGGGACGTTGCCGAATCCCCTTGCAGTGTCCCCCTGCGGATTGACACTGTCGTTCTTGACGCCGCCGCTCGTCGCTACCTGCGCATTGTCAGCCTCAATGAAAGCCGACAGTGACCGCGGAAGGCGTAGCCGACCACCGGCCAACTCCTTTTTCGCGAGAAAAACCCCGTGCAGGAGCGCATTCGTATCGAACTCGAGGAGTGCCTTCGCCAGTTCGCGCAGATCAACTCGTCCCTCGTCCATCGCGGCAAGCCGACTTTTCAGGAGGTTGACTACGGTCTTGTCTTTGCCCTCAAGTATGTATGGCGAGTTGAGGCGGTGCGCTTCCAGCAGGGAATTCGTGAGTGGAGTTCCTTTTTCGTCGATCACCTTCACGATAGGAAGGCCGCGAAGCGGTTCGACCCAGTCGTCAGAAATCTCGTCCCAGCACACCGCTTCAAGACGATTCGCCATCGACTGTGCGCTCTCGACGAGAATCATCGTTCCTCCCCCGTCCGGCGATGCGTATCTAGCGTGGCCGAGATTAGGGAATCCCGTTGGCTGGAACCGATTCCCTTGAACCGGTTTCAGTTCCGCTTCCAAGAGCAGACGGGGTTCGTTGTTGAGGGGAAAAAAGTTAAGCGGCATCAGTGGTGTCCTCCATAAGCTCGTTGTTCGGTTCGGTGAGCGCCTCGGTGTACGCACGTCTCACCAAGGTCTTTAGGTCGTTGTCGTCTAGCGGAATTAGGAGGGCGGCAGCAAGACGGTCAGCCGCCACACCCGCTCCGTACTGACTGTGCTCTAGAACTCCGGGACGCCCACCCGAACGCGCTGGGTCGAACGGTGATGGAACACCTGATCCTCGGGCACGCGCTAGGGCGATGTGGACCGCAACGTCTGTTGCGCGACCATCGGAACGGCCGCCGCCTGAGCGTAGTCGTGTGACAAGCCCAGGCGGCACAGGTAGTCGCGCAGTCTCGGTGAGGAGACCAATATGGCGCAAAGTCGCATCCGGAGTGAAAAGGGGTTTGAGCGCAGCGTAGGCAAACGGCGAGGGCGCAAAGTGTGTCGACGTGTTCGTTCCTATGCGGGTAGGGCGGACCCAGATCAGCCCCGCGAGAAGCGCTGCGCAGCGTGCGTCGTCAAAATCACCGGAGAGAAATCTCGCGACATCTGCGAGGTGGGCATGTGTCCCACTGGCGAACGGCTTGTCCGATAAACCGCGAATTGTTGCTTCGACAAGCCGACGCTCCAACACTGCGATCATGTTGGACACGAGACTGCCCGTGCCCCACACGACGTTTGGGGTACTTGTGCTCTCAGACCAAGCCGGCTGTCGATTACGGGCAAAGCGGTCCTCGTCGATTGGCGCGTAGTGCGCGGCCATCGGCTGTGAATGCAGCGACAGGCCCACATCCGGTGCTTCCGCGCCCTTGCGGTCGTCTGCAAACTTGGTTCCATCCTTCGTTCGTCCGACCACTCCGAGTCCCGCAAGTGCGGCTGCGACCCTGAAGTCCGGAGAGCCATCATCCGCCGCACTCATCCATCTGCGGCGCATCATTGGAGGTGGCAACAGATCCTTGCGCACTTTGGCGTTTGTCGTCATCCAACGCATGAACTCTCCAAGTGCGATCAGCGCATTACGTGTCCCCTCCCCACTCTCGCGGGCATCTGTCATCTGGAATAGCGCGTCTTGCAAACGGCGCATTACCGACTTTGCGTGTGCGGGGGATGTACTGCTGTTGACGAGGCGCCGCGCTTTGGCCAACCAACCGCCGACCTCGAGATCTGCAATCAGATCGATACGCGGTCTGGTAGGTACGTTGAACCGGCCAAGCGGTGTGGCTTGATAGGGCATCTTGCTGTCAGGCTGGATTAGCGAGTAGCGCTCGAAGCCGTCGATTCCTCGCGCCTGCCCGATTTGTGAGATTGATCGTGCGGCATCCAAGCCCGTGCGGGCTGCCCGCCTCCCGAGCGTAAGGCGGCCCTCGGCGAACATGGCTGACACCTCAACATACGTCGCACGCTTGTGCCACATGGGCGTCCAGATCTCTCCGCGGGAAGGGTTGGGGTCCGCGACCGATAGACCGCCCGCTCCAGCGCCAACGGGGTCGAACGTAAAGGGGAACGCGGCCCGGGAACCGCCTGTCGCTTCCAAACGCCGGGTCAGAGCACCCGCGAACGCAATGGTCCCTTCCATCGTCAGCACTACGTCCCAACGGTTGAGCGCACCATGACCTTCGTATCCAGTTGTCGAGTTCGCACCACCGTGTCCCGGACTAAATTGGCCCATGGACCCGGAAGCACCGAGACGCTCCCCCAGGCCGAATAGCGCTCCTTCAAGCTGGATGTGAGCATCTTCCGCTGGAACTCCATCGTCGGGAGCAAACAGTTTGAGCAGATGCTCGGCAAAATTGACACCGAAGTCACGGCTGCCATCGTTTCCTCCAGAGCCTAGCAACGGCGCTGGTGTTTCATCCGCCGCAAGGACGTAACAGGCTTCGAGGTATGCAAGATGATTCGAGTCGGTCGTGGCTCTCAACGTTGGGAGCAACGCACTTTTCGATTCCGATGCCTGCTTTTTTACAATCTTCAGTTCATCCTGCACACCGACTTTTTCGTCACCCTTGAGTTCCTCCACTTGGCTGGTCAGCCGTTTTTCCCTCGCGCGTAGTTCGTCGTACCCCGCAACGGCTGAGTTGCTTCGCAAGGACTCAACCGTTCGCCGCATGTTCGAAAACCGCAGACACGTACTCCGCTGAATTGCGCTCATGAGCAGCGCACCGGTACGTGAGGATTCCGCCCCTGCATCGCCTTCAAGGAAGCCCGCACGCCCGTTCCACGGCGCGATGAGCGGGCTAGGCGCGTACTCGTGGAGAAAGAACCTGCACAAAGCAGTTCGGTCGAGCTTCGTCCAGAGATGGAAGCGCTCGCCCTCCCACCATCCGCGGGCGTTAGGGTCCGCTGCCTGCCCGCTCAGATGGTTCGCATCGCATGAAATCAGCCGTAACACTCCGAGCGCCTTCAGATAGGAAGCAAGGGGAGTCGGCCTACAGCCATCGAGCGTCATGGACTTAGCAATCGTCATAGACTCCCTCTTTCTCCTTGGCAGAGGCCCGCCAGTCCGCTAGCCGTACCAATGTCTCCATCCAAGCGAGACGGAACGGACCGAAGCGTGCCAAGAGATCGCGGGTGCGCTCCGTCCAGCTTTCCCTTGTGGTTTCGTCCCAGCCGAGTTCCATCAATGAAAGGGTGAGAGGCCCACCCGCCCAGCGATCTCCGCCACCCAAGTCAACAGGCTTCAATTCGTCGCCCTCCCATATCCCGCGAGCAAATCGGGCACCGAGTCGATCCGTATCCGTCGGTGCTCGCTCCCTCGGCAACGCTCGCAGATTCATGCGGACCTTGCCGTGGTGGGCGGCCACCAGATAAGCAGTCAAGTCCGCGTCACGCGACCAATCTTCCTGCGCTAGCAGGGCAAGTGAGGACGCAAGTTCGTGACGGAAGTACGCCCGACTGTGACGCAGATTGGACTTGACCGTCTTGGCGAGAGCACCGGAGACCACCGCCCCATCGGGAAGGCCCCGGCGCATGGTGTCTTGGAATACGTCATGCGCTTTCCCGAGGTCATGCCACCGCGCCGCCCGGATGATTGCAGCACGGGTGTCCACATCAACGTGGAGTCTGTCGCACAGCTTTGTGGCCTCAGCCTCGACGTGGCGAAGGTGGGCGGTAAGCAGCACTTGGGCACCAATCTCGCTGCGAGGGTCCACATCGTGTGTTTCGGACTCGCCCCCGACATCCCCGTCCTGAACATGTGGTGTCTCTCCCGACCCATCGACAAGGGTGCCGTTGTCTGCAATGGGGGTTGGAATATCCTTGGGGTTGCCAGTGAAACCTGATGCTTCGCTGTATCCTCCGGCAGTAGCGTCAGCGAGGACAACGAGGCCGGGCCAGGGGTCTTGGGTCAGTGGGGTCCAGCCGGGCGGTGCCACACTAGTTGCCCCGTCCGCGTGTCGCCACTGGGGGTCGCGAACGAAAACGGATAGTTGCTGTTTACGTACGGTCTTGAGCCAGTCTCCAGCCATGCCGATTGGTACCGCACATAGCTCCTCTGAATGAGGATGAGGCGGCTCGTCGCCGATACCGGACACATCCCGCCAGAAGACGCGCACATCGGTATCGTCAGCGTCGCGAACGTACGGAGAGATGTCAATGTCGAAGCCCGTGAGATCGGGGTCCGTGTCGAAAAGGTCATCAAGGTCTTTACGACGAATGACTCGTGTCGGCGGGTCGATTTCTCCAGCCGGAGGCAGCTCAGCAGGGGAAACGCCCGTCAGCGATAGCAGGCGCTCCCGCGCCGTCCAAAGGTCCTTGGCCGAATATGGAAGGGCGAGCGCTTCCGCGGTCTTTGCGTCCTGGGTGCTTGC
>JAPOYQ010000102.1:0-901 GCA_026706505.1 Gemmatimonadota bacterium | reverse complement strand
GCTAGCAGGTCGATCCAACGTACGTCAGCGCCATGACTAAGCTCCGCGTAGCGATTTGCTCGGCCAAAGCGCTGCACAAGGGAGGGCCAGGGCGCAAGTTCAGTCCAAAGAACGGCGGCAGAGAAATCAACCCCAGCTTCCACTGCCTGAGTGGCAACGACGATGACATCCGCGGCCCCGCCACGCCCATCTTTCCCCACGACCTTCTCGAACTCTCGTCGGCGGTCTTCCGCGCGAAAGCGGCCATGAACCAGCGCGAGCGCCGGACCAGCCGACAAACTCTTGACTTTCCTGACGAGGGCGGCATGGAGGTCCTGTGCCCGTTGTACCCGGTTAAGGATGACCAAGGACATATGGCCCGGCACATGCCCATTAAGAACCGAATCAGCAAGCTGGCTGATGTAGCTTTGAATTTCGGCTTTATTGCTCGTCGCCGGCACATCTGAGACCCGAGTCAATGTCTTCTTCGCAGTCGCTAGCCGTTCGAGGCGTTCATCGGGTTCCTGCGACGGGATGACTCGGACTACAGCTTTGGTTCCCTCCACGGGCATCGGGAAGTCAACTGTCCTCAGCCAATCCGGCTCCAATGTGGCCGATATCCAAAGGCTGCGGGCGGAATTCGGGTGTGCGTGGCATGCCTTTGCTTGCTTGATTGCTTCGCTGCGTCTGAAGGCTTCGAGTTGAGCGGAGGTTGCTCGGCCTGCGCCCATGAGTTGAACTTCGTCGAAGACCCACAGTGTGTCCGTATGGAGCAGAGCGAACTCCATGGGCCAAACAGCGCGGGAGGAAGCATAGCCGCGCATAAGGGCACGGCTGAGCAGCATGTCTTGAGTGCCGATGATGACGGCTGGGCGCTCGGCTCGGTCAAGCCATTTCGCGGCTTCGACACCGCCCATGAGGA
>JAPOYQ010000257.1 GCA_026706505.1 Gemmatimonadota bacterium | reverse complement strand
CGTCGACGCCGTCATAGCGCCAGTAGCCGTAGTCCTGGTGCCACAGCCACACGGTGCCCTCGAATGACTCCTTGTAGTTCAGCTTGCTGTGGAAGATGTAGGCGTCGTCTCCGAAGATCTGCTTGACCGGCCCGGCGATCGGCTCCGAGCGGCACAACTCTCGGAACGGCTGCACATTGCGGTGCATGCAGAACACCGAGCGCACCGGGCCGCTCTTTTCGCGCACCACGTGCACCTCCGGCGGGTTGTCGGCCTGCTCAGACATCATCTCGTCGGCCGCCGAGCGCAATCGCTCGATCTGATCCGGCGGGATCAGTCCGCGCTGTATCAGAAACCCCTGCTCGCGATAGGTGGTCAATTGTCCTTTGGTCCACATGGGCGTTCAGCCTCCTTCAATGGTCGATCTATACCCGGTAGCGCTCGACCGCGTCCAGGTCCAGGTCCGCGCCCAAGCCGGGTTTGTTCGGAATTATCATCTGGCCATTCTCTATCTTCAGGGGCTCCTGCAGCAGCTGGTGCTCGAGCAGCAAGAAGAGGGAGACGTGGGCAAGCGTGGCGTTGGGGATGGCCGCGGCCATGTGCAGCATGAAGAGCACGGAAATCCCCGTAGCTTCGGTGCCCAACTGCATCCAGAAAGGTTTGTTCCGGGCAGCGCAGATATGGGCGTTGCGCATGGTGTTGGCAACTCTGGCACCTAAAATGAAGTAGTCGTACGCGTCCGAATGCAGGGCCGCGATGGGTTCGGGGTTGCCCATGTGGTGCGCCAGGGGGTAACCCAGTTCCCGCTTGAGGGCCCGGTAGCCTTCGATATCGCCCTGGGGAATGGGGGATTCCAGGCAGTGGACTTGAGGATATCTCTTCAACTCCCTGCCGACCGCGAGGGCGCGTTCGAGCGTGCCGAAGGTCTGGTTGGCATCGATGGTGAGCTCGTAGTCTTCCGGGGTTACTTCCGCTATCGCGGCTACCTGTTCCACCACGTCAGTGTGGGCGCGGCGCTTGAACTTGTGCACCTTGAAACCCATCTCCAGGGCGATTTTCGCTTCTTGCTGCATCGTCTCGGGTGGAAAGCATTGCGACCAGTAGGCCAGAGGCGCACTCTCCCGGCTCGGGCCCAAGAGCCGGGCGATGGGCAGACCGAGAAACTGGCCCATGAGATCGTAGAAAGCCATCTGCAAGGGACCGGGGCTATCGTCCATGATGAACTCGAAAGGACTGCGGCCCACGTAGGTCTGAAGCTGATCGTCCGGAAGGGCCACACCTTCGCCCAGCCCGATCAGGCCTTCGTCGGTGTGCACCCAGTAGAGGGAATTCTGCACCGAGGGAGACGACGATTTCCTCCACTGCCGGTGAAACTCGTCTTTCCTTTCCTCGAATTCCTCATCCGTGGCGCGGTTGCCCAAATTCCAGCCTTTTCTCAGGTGCTCGCGGACCCGCTCCTCGTAGGGCAGGTGCAAGGCGACGCGTTCTATCTTAGTGATTCTCATGACTCCTTCCTACTTAGTGATTCTCATGACTCCTTCCTAGCGAGACTTACTTACCGCGCCAGCAGCATTCGTCGAGGTTGTTTTTTCAGGTATTTTTGATTCCAACACGCTTTTTTCTATTTTTTTGAAATGTTAGTAAAATAGCTGGCGGTATCGGAAGTGTAAACGGGCATTTGAATCTTGGCCAATCCCAATTGGAAAGAACATGCAATTGACCGGCGGTGAAGCAGTCGTCCGCACTCTGGAAGCACAGGGCGTAGACACAGTTTTTGGGATGCCGGGCGTCCACAATCTGGCCATATACGACGCCTTTCGGGATTCGGGTATCCGGCACATCGTCGCGCGGCACGAACAGGGTGCCGCCTTCATGGCTGATGGGTACGCCCGCGCCACCGGCCGCGTCGGCGTCTGCCTCTGCACTTCCGGTCCAGCCCTACTCAACGCCGCCACGCCGCTGGGCACCGCCTACTGCGACTCCTCGCCGGTGTTGTGCATCGCCAGTCAGATACCCTCCTATGCCATTGGCAAGGAGAAGGGGTACATCCACGAGTGCCGAGATCAATTGGGCTGCGTGCGGCCAGTGACCGCATGGAGCGAGCGAGCGAATGCAGTGGCGTCAATTCCCGCGGTGCTGAATGAGGCGTTTGCTCGCATGAGAAACGGCCGGCCCCGGCCGGTAGTGGTTGAGATCCCGTGCGACGTACTCGACGGGAGGGACAACGCGAAATTCCCCCCCGTGGATGCCAGCCAGCCGACTGCGGCCGACGGGTCCGCAACTCAGCAGGAACAGATCGAACGGGCCGTCCGGCTGTTGCGCCAGGCCCGGCGGCCCATCATCTGGGCCGGCGGCGGGGTGACTATCAGCGGTGGCAGCGACCAAGTGCGGCAGTTGGCCGAACTCCTCGGCGCGCCAGTCTTGACCACAGTCCAGGGCAAAGGTTCGATTCCAGAGGACCACCCGCTGGCCTTGGGGAGCATACCCGTGCACCCGGCCGTCGTCGACTACTTGGCCAGTTGCGACGTCATGTTGGCGGTGGGCACTCGATTCACCGAAGAGGATACGCTCGAGTTCAGTATACAGGTACCGCCGACGATGATTCACGTGGAGATCGACCCGGAGGAGGTCGGTCGGAATTACGCACCAACGCTGGGAGTGGTCGGCGACGCCCGCCACGTGCTCGGGCAGATGCTGTTGCACCTAGCCGACGATTCGAGCCAGTCCAGCGACCGCGTCGAGGAGGTCGCCACCTTGCGGCAACGGATTCTACGAGACTGCCGAGATTTGGCACCGGCCGGCGTTGAGTTGGTGGAGACGCTGCGGCTGGCACTGCCGCGCCAAACCGTGGTCGTCAGCGACCTGGCGATCGGTGCCTACTGGTGCCGCCGCTTGTTCGACGTGTACGAACCCCGCTCCTTCATCTATCCGTGGGGCTTTTGCACCCTCGGATTCGGTCTCCCGGCGGGTATCGGCGCCAAAGCGGCACGACCGGATCGGCCGGTGGTCGTGCTCACCGGCGACGGCGGCTTCATGTTCAACTGCCAGGAGCTGGCAGTATCCGCTCAGTTCCAGCTTCCCGTGATTGTGGTCTTGTTCAACAACCGGGGTTTCGGGGTCATGAGACCTCAGCAACAGGTCCGCTACGGACGCACCCTGGCCGTCGACTTGGTGAATCCCGATTTCGATCTGCTGGCTCAGGCCTTCGGGTTTGCAGCGCGGAGGGTCTCCGAGATCCCCGAATTGGGTCCGGCGGTGACCGCCGCGGTGGAATCGGAAACTACATGCCTGATCGAGGTGACAGCCGACTTGCCCTTGCAGGTAATGGAGCCGGCTATGCGGCGCATACATCTGGCGCTTACAGCCAATTGATTCTGGCTAGATTCCGTCAGATCAAGCGTTCGAAAGCTGGTCCTAACGGCTCCCGTCGGCATCGCGCAGCGCCTCGACGATCCATGCGAACTCTTCCTCCAGATGGGTGTCACTCCCCCCTCCCTCTTGGACGAACTGGATATAGCCGTCGCCATCGACGAACCAAGTCGTAGGCCAGACATTGACACCGGCCTCTTGCACGTATCCGTCGTCCACCAAGACGGTAAAATCGTATTCATTCTCCGCCATGAACCTGTCGAGCACGTCGCGCGCGTTGCCTATGGAGATGTCGTTACTGATGGAGATCACTTCCACTTCGGGGTCGTCGAGATAGCGCGCGTGGAACTTCTGATACTCAGGCAACTCTGCGACGCAGGGAACACACCAGGTTCCCCAGAAATGAAGAACGGCGATCTTGCCGTCGAGACCGGCGGAATCGACGAACTCTCCGTCGAGCTCGGGGAGGACGAACGGTCCGTAGGTCCGGGCCGTATCGAGCCGTGATTCTAGAATCCGTTGATGTCTTTGGGACCTGTCCCGCTCGTAAAACGCGGCGAGATACTCGTCGAGCCCTTCGCGCGAGCCGTGCCGGCGTTCGTACAGGGCTCCTAGCGCTTCTGGGAAGGGATTTTCACCCCAGCTTCTAGCCTCAAGGCCGGCAATGTAGGACTCCTCGGCCTTGTCGAGCCAAGTGCGGACTGCCTCGGCTGCATCCTGGGCCTCGATCTCAGTCTGCAAAACGACTGTCTTCGAATCTCGCATTTGCAGAGTCGCCTCGACCTCGGTCGCCATGTGTTCGAACACTTGGCCTAAATGATGGAACGCACTGGTGTTTTCCCCCCAGAGCTCCAGCGCCCGCTCAAGCTCGTTGCGTCCTTCCTCGACGCGACCTGCTTTGTAGCTAGCCCACCCGATGGCGTGGTGGAGGAGGCTCAAGTACCAGTTCAGCTCCTCCTCCTCCCACTCTTCCTCTTCGGCTTTAGCGATCACGGCTTGTATGCCATCCCGAGCGAGCTCGGCCGCCTCCTCGGCGTAGGGTGTGTGTTCGGCCATCGAGAGAGGAGCTGTGGACGTTATATGCGGGTTGAGTCGCTCGTAGCGGACCAATCCGCGTACCGCATCGGCGAGTTCCTCAGCCGGAATCGGGTTCATGGCTTCAAGGGATGTGAAGAGCGTTAGGTACGGCCACCCGCGGAAGCTATCGTCGTAGAGGGGCTTCTCTAAGAACCGATAGGCTGCGTCGCAAATGAGGCGAAGCTGGTCTTGGTACTCCTGCGAGTCCGCGCCATGCTCGGGCTCGATGAGATTAAGCTCGGGCTGTAATCGTTGGTACTCCCGTTGGAACTTCTCTCGGTGGATCCACGACGCATGGCGACTCGCGGGAGCCAGTGCCATCAACTTCGCCTCAAACTCCGCCGCCTTCTCTTCGTCCTCCAGTACGTTCCGATAGGTCGTGGTGAGTAGGGCTAGGCCGCGTACGGTCTCCGGGGCCGCCTTCCGGTACTCGGCGATGCTGGCCTCGATAGCGGTGTGTCGCTCGTCGGTAAGGAGCAGATCCTCCCTGTTGAGGATGTTCCAGTGCCAATAGCGCACTTCGGCAGAGCCCGGAGAGAGGCGAATGGCCTCTTCGATCAGCGAGAGCGCCTCCTGCGGCTTGTTGGACCGGTAGAGCTGTTCCGCAGCCCGAAAGTAGCCGCTGACGTGATCGGGCCAACGCGCTCGCAGCGTGGCCAAGGTAGCGAGGCTCGTGTCCACATAGGTGGGATCCTCCAGTGCGTACTGTGCCCAGTACTCGAGTTCCGCGCGGGCATGGAGGACCTCGGGATGCTGGCGTGTCGCCGCATCCAGGGAGTCCAGAAACGCCATCCCCTCTTCTACTTTTCTGGGGCGAAGCGCCTGAAGGTGCGTCGCGGCGAACTCCGGCTGGGGCAGCAGCTCCCAAGCGCGCAAGCTAGACTCGGCTGCCTCGGAGTACTTCCGATCCGCCAGAAACGCGAGTGCTTGGACGTAGAGCCCCCACGGGTTATCCGGCTCCCGTTCCAAGATCGCGTCGGCTTGCTCTTGGATCTCTC
>JAPOYQ010000460.1 GCA_026706505.1 Gemmatimonadota bacterium | reverse complement strand
CGAGATAATCAGCTCGGCCGGGGAAGATTTCGAAGAACCGGAGTTCAACACAATCGGCATCAAAGGCTTTGTGGAAATCGACTTGGTGACGCAAACGCTGGAAAATCCCGTGTGGTCGATCGCGGCGTGGCGCGATCGGCGCGATCTCGCCACGGCGAAGTTTTCTTGGGGGGAGTTGCGGGCGCTCTTTTCGCAGTGACTTTTTGATAATTGCCTCTCTGATTTGTATCTTAAAGGATAGTTTTTGCACGACACCAACTCGGAGGTACGACCGTGAAATCACTCGCCCTCTTAACCATCTGCGGCCTCCTCGCCTTGAGCGCCTGCGGCGGCAACCCCTTTGCACCCCCGACGCAAAACCGCACGGAAATAGAGCCGCCGGCCCCGCCTGCTCCCGACGCCATATCTCCTGAGATCCTCCGCGACAACCTCGCTCGCGCCATGCGCACCCGCGACAAGGAACTTTACGAGGCCTTGCTCGACAAAGACTTCTTGTTTACCGAATGGGATTGCTTAGGAGAAGCAGCGTACCACTACGGCTTGGAAGACGAATTGGAGATCATGGTCGGCAGCCGCGATGGTTCGCAGCCGGGCCTCTTCGACGTGTTCCGCGATTTTGACTACGACTTTGAGCTTATCCACCGCGATCAGGAACTCGGCTCCGAACACCCGGAATCCTATCCCGGAGACCCCAACGGCCACCCAGACGAAGACTGGGAGGTCTTTTATGGCCGAGTCCAGATGCGCCTGCTCGACGACAATGGCGATGGCTTTCGCGTAGATCAGAATATGACTCACAAGCTCCGCCGCGACCCAGACGACGGCTTGTGGAGAGTCGTCCGCTGGGTGGACGATGCCTTGTCGGGGTCGGGGGACTGCGGCGGTGCGGGCAAACACTTGGCAAACGTCTTTAGCTGGGCGGCACTAAAGCAAAAAATCGCGCCCTGAGCCAATGGGCAAACGCTTGGCCAAGCGCCAGCGCCATCCCGGCTGGCACTTGGCTCTGTCGGGTTTGTTGCTGGCTGGCGCGATTTCCTTCTTGCTCTATGCGCCCGCACCAGAACAAACCAGCGACCTGCCCGTCATCGCGCCAATCCCCGCGCCCGACCCCTACCAAGCAGCCAACGCCAGCCAGCTAGCCGACACGCTCTACGCGGGCATCGACAGCGCCTTGGCCGATTTGGGCATCTGGCCGGCACTTTATTCCAAGCACCGCCGAGAGTATTTCGACCAAATCAAGGTGGGCGTCCCCGCCGACTTGCCCCTAGCTGAGGCCAACTTGGGCATCTCGCGCTTTGTCCAGCAACTCGGCGGCCAAGTCCTCAGCGCCAGCGAGCAACGAGGGCAAGTCGAAATCCGCTGCGGGTTCGGCGAAGTGCAGACGACCATTTTTAGCCTAGCTCCGGTCGCTGAGCACCGCCGCACCGGCAACATTGCCATTGTCATCGACGACTTCGCCGACGACGACCCCATAGCCACACACTTCTGCGCCATACCTCAACCCCTGACATTTTCTATCTTGCCCAGAGCAAGCCAAGCACACGCCCTCGCCGAACGGATGCGCACCAACGGGCACGAGGTGTTGGTCCACCTGCCGATGGAACCTCAAGGCGATATATCACTCGGTGCGAACGCCATACTAGTGGGCCTTGACGACGAGGAAATCCGCCGCCGAGTGCGCCGCGCCTTGCAGCGCGTGCCCCACGCCCGCGGGCTCAACAACCACATGGGATCCAAGGCCACGGCCGACAAGCGAGTTATGCGCCTAGTGCTGTCCGAGCTAAAGGACCGCAATCTGCTCTTCCTCGACAGCCGCACCACGGCCTCGTCTGTCGCCTATCAACTAGCTGTAGATATGGATATTAGAGCCTTTAATCGCGACCTCTTTATCGACGAGACCGCCGACGCCCCAACCATTCGGGATAAGCTCTGGGAACTCGCCGCGATTGCGGCTCAGTCGGGCCAAGCCATCGGCGTGGGACACAACCGCCGAGAGACGCTCATTGCCCTATCGACCGCGCTGCCGCAGCTAGAGAAGCGCGGCTTCCGCTTCGTCCTCGTCTCCCAGCTACTGCCATGAGCGCCTTCCGCTTTGAACTCGTCGCTCAAGACGCTGCAACCAGGGCGCGGGCCGGCGTCCTCCACACGCCCCATGGTGCCGTGGAGACGCCGGTCTTCATGCCCGTCGGTACCCAAGCCACGGTCAAGACCCTCGACCAACAGGATCTAGCTGCGGCCCAAGCGCAGATCATCCTCGGCAACGCCTACCACCTCTACTTGCGCCCCGGCCACCAGCTCATCGATCGGATGGGGGGGCTCCACTCCTTTATGAACTGGCCCAAGCCGATCCTCACCGACAGCGGCGGATTTCAGGTCTTCAGCCTCAGCGACCGCAACGAGGTCACCGCAGACGGCGTGCACTTCCAATCGCACTTGGACGGCTCGCATCACTTCTTTACCCCTGAAAAGGTCATGGAAATTGAGCACGGGCTCGGTGCCGATATCATCATGGCTTTCGACGAATGCACGCCCTATCCCTGTGAACGCGACTACGCGCAAGAGTCCATGCAGCGGACATTGCGCTGGGCCGAGCGCTGCCTGAGCCGCCACCGGGAATTGGCGGCTGAGCGCGTCAACCACCTCCCCCAAGCGCTGTTTGGCATTGTCCAAGGTAGCATCTATCCAGATTTGCGCCGCGATTGCGCCCAAGCACTAGTACAACTCAACCTGCCCGGTTATGCCATTGGCGGCCTAGCTGTAGGCGAACCGCGCGAGGACCTGTTCGAGGTCGTGTGCCAGACCACCACCTACCTGCCAACGGAAAAACCCCGCTACCTGATGGGCGTGGGCTTGCCGGACGACTTAGTCGAGGCCGTCGCGGCTGGCGTCGATATGTTCGACTGCGTGGTGCCCACCCGCAATGCGCGCAACGCCACGGCCTTTACCGGACGAGGACGCCTGCGCCTCAAAAACGCCTGCCACGCCGAAGACCCGCAACCGCTCGACGCGGATTGCGCTTGTGCCACTTGCCGCCACTACAGCCGGGCTTACCTGCGCCATCTTTTCCAGACCAACGAAATTCTCGGCCTGCGCCTAGCCACCTTCCACAACGTCTTTTTCTTTCAGCAGCTAATGCGCGAGATGCGCGATGCGATCATCGGGGGGCATTTCGCGGCCTATCAGGCGGAATTTCTCGCCTGCTACCAAAACCGATAAAGGATCAGCAGCTCAGACCGCTTGATCGCAGAGCGCGCAGACTAGGGCGAACCGCCGCGCACCGCCTACGTCGAGTTCGGTGGCAAAGTCCTTCTTGACCGGCACGGATTGCTCGCCGCAAAAATCGCACTTGCCGCGTTCTGCGTAATCGGAAATCGCCCCTATCTCAAACTCGACCTGTTTGCGCTTTTCGCGCCCCTGGGAAAACTGCCGCGCAAAATTGAGCACTTGCCTGTCGGTGTCTCGCTCCAAGGTCCGCTCTATGATCTCGTCGAGGGCTGGATCGTCGGGTTTGCCGCCGTCTTCGAGCGTGTGCCAAGCAGCGCGGCGCACCCGCGCATCTTGGTCTTCGAGCATTCGATAAAGCGCCTTCCAGACCTCGTCTATGCTCCGACGCACGTGACAGGGGCACAAAAAGGACGCCGCCTGTAGGCGATCTTCTGGATCGGCACTGCGCGACATCTGCAATAGCTCTTGAATTTCTTCGCGCCCCACGCGCTGCTCGCCTTGGCGGAAAGCCGCCCGCTGATACTTGTTCAGTCCTTGGTATCGCTCCTTGCGTCGCTTTCTGCTCATGTCCAATTCTCCTGTCTCAACCTTATCACCATCATCTTAATGGCAAGAGTGCTGCAATGTCAAAGGCAAAGGGTTTGACAGAGACATTCCCGCCTCGTACTCTGAACGCTTTACCGGAAAAAATAAAAAACCGCCGACCAATAGCCGACGGTTTTCCCTACCATCATTAAACCTCTATCCATAGGTCCTCCCCTTCACTCCTTTCTTCACATTTCGCTTCGCCTTCCGCAACAACCGGCCTCCCCACTCCGTCGGATATCTGCCCGTCACGCATCCCAAGCACAACTCCCCCTCATCACACCCTATTGTCTCCGCCAAATCCGCCACGTCCAAATAGCGCAGACTGTCCACCCCCAAGGCCCTCGCCATCTCCGCAAGCGTCTCGTTTCTAATCCGTCCCCCACGTCGCCCCTTGAGGAACTCCGGCGCGAACAACTCGCCTAGTGTCGACATGTCGATGCCGTAAAAACACGGCGCGACGATCGGCGGACAAGCCACCCGCACGTGTACCTCACGCACTCTGCCGCGCGATCTGAGCTGGCTCGCCAGAGTCTTGAGCGTCAGCGAGCGCACGATCGAATCCTCGACCAGAAAGACCCGTTTGCCTTCCAGCACCGAAGGCAAGGGCGTGTATTTGCTCTGAGCACTCTGCTGCCGTACTGCGTCGGGCTGGATAAAGGTGCGTCCCACGTAGCGGTTGCGAATCAGTCCCTCCATGCAAGGAATCCCGAGGTGATAAGCGAAGGCGTCGCCCGCCGCCTTCGCAGTATCGGGCACCGGCACCACCACGCTGTCGCCATCAATGGGTTGGTCTTCGCATGCAGCTAACCGCTCGCCCGCTGCCGCCCGCGACTGGTAAACGCCCATCCCATCGATCTGACTGGCGACGTTCGAGAAATAGACCCACTCTAAAAAGCAGCGAGCATTTTGCTGGACCGGCGCATAGCGCACGATGCGTAGGCGGCCATCCTCGACAACGGCCATCTGCCCCGGCTCCAATGCGCGGATATCCTCGAAGCCCGCATTGGTCAACGCCACCGACTCGCTCGCCGCACCAAAGAGTTGCCCTTGGACCGCCCAGTGCATCGGACGGATCCCCATCGGGTCGCGGGCGACGAACATCCGCCCCAGCGCGTCGAGAAAGGCGATGTTATAAGCCCCATCGAACATCGCCGCCGCCTCGCCCATCACCCGCTTGAGCGAGGGCTTGCGCTCGCCGCGCAGGCCGTGCGCTAGGGCGTGCATGATGATCTCGGTATCGGTGCCCAGCGAGAAGTGGTAGCCGCGATCGTCCTGTAGCTGGCGCTTCATTTCGGCGTAATTGGCCAACTGGCCGTTGAAGGCAAAACTGAACCACTTCCAAGGGCGGGCATGATGGCGCTCGAAGGGCTGGGCGTAGCGGGAGTCGGCGGCACCGGAGGTAGCATAGCGAGTGTGGCCAATGCCGGCGCGGCCGGCATATTCGCCAAGGATCGACCGGTGCTTGCCCGGATGCGAAGTGCGAAAAACCTCGGAGACGGTGCCGACGTCTTTATAGGTGTCGAGGAGCTGAGCGCGGCCGGGATCAAAGGTGCTGAAGCCTGAGGCTAGTTGGCCGCGGTTTTGCAGGCCGAGAAGCATCCCTGGCAAGAT
>JAPOYQ010000773.1:4837-5425 GCA_026706505.1 Gemmatimonadota bacterium | reverse complement strand
ATTGAAGCGAGCAAGTGGAGGTCATGCCCGGCGATTTCGATGAGATTTCCGGGGTGGGCACGCCCCGGCCTCATTGAAGCATCGACTACGGCAAGATCAGCGGGACGGCTGTCCGCAAATTTCCGGGGTGGAGTTGCCCCGGCCTCATTGAAGTGGGAATTTCTCGTATTATGGGATTCGCACCGTCTGGCAAATTTCCGGGGTGGAGTTGCCCCGGCCTCATTGAAGCTCCAAAGGATTGATGAATCCTAGTGGCTCTAGCTCGTATTTCTGGGGCGGCAACGCCCCGGCCTCATTGAAGCACGCCTTGGCCGCGCTTTCCTGCCGTCTTTAGAGTCATTTCCGGGGTGGCAACGTCCCGGCCTCATTGAACCGGGTACGACGGCAATGAGGAGTATATCTGCGAGGAGATTTCCGGGGTGGCAAGCCCCGGCCTCATTGAAGCTCGATCTGCCACTCATAGTGTAGATAAGGCTGTCCGATTTCCGGGGTGGCAAGCCCCGGCCTCATTGAAGCCAGGAGACCGAGTTTGACTTCGATACGACGGTAGGGTATTTCCGGGATGGCAACGCCCCGGCCTCATTGAAG
>JAPOYQ010000773.1:0-4827 GCA_026706505.1 Gemmatimonadota bacterium | reverse complement strand
TCCGATGTTGTATCCTCCGTCTTCATATCATACAGCGACCAGCGATTTCTACCGACTCGCCGGACGCGTCTCTCCTGGGAGGAAACGCCCCGGCCTCATTGAAGCAGGTCGCCTACACTACCAGCGTTGGCCGCGTGAATCACATTTCCGGGGTGGCAAGCCCCGGCCTCATTGAAGCTCGAGAGGATTCACATAACCCAGCGGCTCCAGCTCATTTCCGGGGCGGCAACGCCCCGGCCTCATTGAAGCAACAGGATGTCGGCAGGGTGAGATATTACCCTGCAGGTTCCAATTCCTTTGATTCTTCCAATTCCAGCTTTAAGCCCAGTGCTTTGCACACTTTGAGGAGAGTAGTAACATTGCAGCTTGCGCCGTTTTCTAGCTTGGACAGTTGCTGCTGAGTTACTTGGGCTTGTTGCGCAACCTCTTTTTGCGATTTACCTGATTTATCTCGGGCAACCACAAGCCGCAGAGACAGTTCAGCCAATTGCCTCTCCTCCTCATACATTTTGCGAAATCGCTCGTCTTGGAGCTTCTCTTTGAGATGGGCTGCAAAGGTCTGCATCAGAAATACTCTCTCAGTTGGCGTTCATCGAACCGATCCAAGAAATCGATCCGCATTGCTTGAGTCTTCCGAATCTCTGCTTTGGGCACTTGGTCCGTCGTCTTCACAAACGCATGGGTAAGAACAATGAAATCTCGATAACAAAAGAAATACAGACAGCGTACCTGATCGCCGGATAAAGTAACTCTCAGTTCGTGAATCCCGTCCTCCAAGAGGTCGGCGTGAGGGCGAGGCAGATGAGGGCCTTGATCAGCAAGCAACCCGATCCAACCGAGCAGTTTAGCTTGATTCCGTTGACTCCGAGCATTGATAAACTCACGCATGGGACATTGTCCATCTGTAGATTCGTAATAGACAATGTGCCAAGGTTGCGACATAGATTACAGCATACATCAAAAATGATGTGTGTGCAAGCTCGACGGCAACGATTTCCGGGCGTCCCCGCCCCGGCCTCATTGAAGCGTTCTAGTAGAGTTTGGGTGATTGTATCGCTTCAAAGAAAAGGTTATCTTAAGTTAAACTTGAAAGGGGCATGACTATGCCAGAAGTGATCAGCGCCAAACAGCTCCGCGAGCGCCTACAGGATGTCGTCAAAAAAGTCCGACACGGGGAGCGATTTACCGTTCTATACCGCAGTCGTCCGGCTTTCGACATCGTCCCGGTTGGCAGTCCACCGATCGAAAGTGTGCCACTGGAATCGGATTCGCTGTACCAGGCTCCAGCCGTTGGTGCATCCGAATCGGGGGACGCTGCCGCACGACATGACGAGGTGCTGTACCGGTGAGGCAAATGTTTGTGGATACGGCCGCATGGGTTGCAGCCGCGGATAGCCGTGATACGGCAGGTTCGGCTGTACGGGAAGCTCGGGATCAATGGCTGTCGTCAGGAGGTATGCTGACGACGACTGACTATGTGATCGACGAGACTTTGACGACTGTCCGGTTCCGCCTTGGTCTTAATGCGGCTGAAGCTTGGTGGCAGCAAATCGACGGCTCGGCTCGACTGCGGATCGAGTCTATTGACGAACCGCGAAGAGAACGGGCGCGGGCGCTGTTCTTCGGCTATCGAGATAAGGAATTCTCCTTTACCGACTGCTGCAGCTTTGCTCTCATGCGAGAACTGCGAATCCGCCGGGCATTGACGTTGGACCACCACTTCCGACAGATGGGCTTTGAAGTTATCCCGTAAGCGCAGCAGTTTTGACAAGCCGTGTGAGGTCTGTCGCCATTTCCGGGGTGGCAACGCCCCGGCCTCATTGAAGCCCCGTATTGTTCCCGGTAACGCAGATAACATGCCGCCATTTCCGGGGTGGCAACGCCCCGGCCTCATTGAGGCAATGGAGAAGAGGGAGTATTTTAGTCAATGGAACAGATTTCCGGGGCGTCTCCGCCTTGGCCTCATTGAAGTAAGCGGGCGATAGGTCTGGCTATATTGGAGGCCGCTTTTGCAATTTCCGGGAAGGCAGGTCGCGTAGGCAGTCTCCGGGGTGGAGACGTCCCGGCCTCATTGAAGGAAGCGCCATGAACGACCCCGAAATACTGCAATACCTATTCGACGTGCAGGGCTATTTAGTGCTCGAAAACGTCCTCGACGCCGAGGAAGTAGCTGCCCTCAACCACTTGCTCGACGCGCACCTGCCGCCGGCAAAGGGCAACCGCTTTGGTTCCGCTCCCGACGGCTCGGGCTTTTTGGACTGGGGCCAGCCCTTCATAGACCTGCTCGACCACCCCCAAATCATGCCCATACTGCGCTTCCGCTTGGGCGATTGCTTCCGCCTCGACCGGATCTACGGCTTGTGTCTGAGCCACGGCATGGCCCGAGGCATCTTGCACTGCGACTACGGCCCAACGGCGCCCACCTCTGGAGCGCAGCCGGGCCAGTACTATCCCCTGCGCGACAACCAGATCCTCAACGGCTTTGTCGTGGCGACTTGGAACTTGACCGACGCTGGGCCGGACTACGGCGGCTTTTGCTGCATTCCCGGCAGTCACAAGAGCAATTTCAAACTGCCGCAACCCATTGCCGACGCGCCCGAACAGGCCCCCTGTGTGATCATCCCTTCGGCCCCGGCTGGCTCCGTCACCTTGTTCACCGAGGCCCTGACTCACGGGACGGCCGCTTGGCACGGGCACCACCAGCGACGCGCCTTGCTCTACAAATACTGCGTCTCGCAGATGGCCTGGACCAACGGGCGCGTGCAACCGCCGGCCGACCTGACCCGACGGCAGCAGATCCTCTTTGGCGAGCCAGCTGATCCGCACCGCTTTTTCCCTTCGCTCTTTGAGGATGTTGATGAGGTGACGAATTCGTGATGTCAATGCCTCCCAATCCCTTGCTTGAAGAGGAATTGGCCGATCCGCTGTGGGAGCGCTTTCTGCACCGTTCCACCAGCGATTTGGCGCGGGCGAGTCGGCCGGACTTCCTCGGCGACGAGCCGACGCCTCTACAATGGACGGCAGAAGATTGGGACCGTTTAGAGGCTGAGCGCCGCGATATTTTTGACTTGGACAAGTTGGAAGCCCAATTCGATCGCGATGTCTATCTGCGCGATGGATACGCTGTGTTGCGGGGCATCGTGCTCCCGTCCATCATTGAGACTTGGACTGAGGCGCTGCAGTACGGCCAACAGCGCAACGACGCCCTTTTGCAGGCGGACTGGAGTCAAATAGACTGGCTCACCTTGGGCCGCCGCCCACCCGAGTGCCAACTGAGCGCCGAGGCCATTGCCGGTGCCTTGGGCGGTAGCCAGAAAGCGCCGCAAAGAACCGACGAGGCCGGCGTGCTGACCCTGCGGCGGCACAGCGTTTTCACCGAGTATTTCCCCGCTGGCCACGTCCCGTTCCTCATGGACGTGCTGACCCATCCGCAGATGTTGCATCTGCAGAAGCTGTGCTTGGGCACGGAAATCGTGTATTTCGATCACAACCAGCTTCTTACGCGGCCGCCGGGTTACGCTGGCGGCGGCTGGCACAGCCACAAGATCGGTGCAGGCTACGACCAAGACCCCATCCGCGATGTGGCCGAGTACCAGGCCCAGCCCAATACCAACCTCACCCTGTGCTATCCCCAAGGTTTTAGCGCCGCTGCCGATGGCGGCCTCAAGCTCATTCGCGGCAGCCACCTGTTCCGCGACCCGGACAACTGCCGAGCGGCCACCGACGAGGAGATCGAAGCTGGTTGGCTCAAGGGACGCGTCCATCCCATCACGGGGAAGCCGCTGGCCATCGAACATCTCGAACTGCCTCCCGGCTCGGTCGTCTGCTGCCTGTCGCACGGAGCGCACGGCGTGGCTCCGAAGGGAGCGGAAAAAGAGACGCGTTGGTGTACTCTATATGCGTATAAAAAGGCCGATGACCACACCGGCTTGGTGCAACCGCCTCACGCCGTGCCGCCGCTGTGGGCGCTCAAAGCGCAGCGGGGTGAGATACCGCCCGTTTTAACCGAACTGATGCGTCCGAGTTTTGACCGCACCTTGACCGGAGGCCGCACCGAGCCTTATCAGAATTGAAGTACTGATCACACATCTTTCGACGAGGTTTTCGATGACTCCTGAAGAAGCTGTAGAAAAACGCCAACAGTTGTTGCGCGACGGATTCTGCGTGGTTGATAACATTCTCAGCGACGAATTCTTACAGGAATTGCACGACGAGACCGAGCGCATGATGGAGGACTGGGTGCCGCCGCCCGATTTCAAGTACCAGGGCCAGCACGTCACCGCGCGCGGGGAGGACAATCCGACCATCCAGAAGTTGCTCGACTGGCCTCCCACGCGCCGTGCCCTCGAACAAATGGGTTTGGGTGACTTTGCCAGCACGGGCGGCATCATCCTCTTGACCAAAGACCCCGGCGAGCCGGCCCTGTACTGGCATCAAGACTGGATGCAGTGGAACGACCCTTTGAGTTGTTCGCCGTGGCCACAGATCATTTTTGTGTCCTACTACTTGAGCGATACCTCTCGGGAAAACGGCTGTCTCAAAGTCATCCCCGGTACCCACCACAAGCGCATCTCCCTACACGACGAAATGGTGCCAGCCCACGAGCAAGGGGCGCGTTTCATAGAAGAAGACCACCCGACCATGTTCAGCGATCACCCCGACCAAGTCGATGTCTGTGTCAAGGCCGGCGACTTGGTGCTGGCCGATGCCCGCGTGTTGCACTCGGCGTATCGCAATCAGACCGATGAACGCCGCACGTTGGTGTTAGCTTGGCATCGGCGTCCGGATACCGTACCTGCCTATTGGACCGATGAAGTGCCGGCCATC
>JAPOYQ010000686.1 GCA_026706505.1 Gemmatimonadota bacterium | reverse complement strand
ATTGCAGGTCAAGCCATCGACGCCATCAACCGCGGCTAATTCGGCGATATAGTCTCGCAGTCCCTCTTCGTCAATCGACTCGTCGGCGTGGAAGGGGCACAGCGTCGCGGGAAAAACACCCGCCCAGGGGTGATCCCGCCAACTAGTAGCAGACATAGGGCATTCCTTTGGCTAGGTGAGGCCGGGAATTAAGGGAGGCGCGCTTGGCCCGTCAAGCGGTCGCCGACCATAGCAGCCTTGACACCGCCGCTACCCCATTCGACACTACCTGCGCCATATCACCCCACACCAAGGAAGGCCCTCCTATGACTGCCACTATCACCCACGTCGAACGCTTCACCCTGCAAGTGCCGTTTGTCGAGCGCGTCCGCCGCGACATGGAACGCGCTGGTATCCACACCTGGTCCGAGCTTGAGATCACCCGCGTCGAAACCGACACCGGCGTCATCGGCTGGGGCGAAACCATTCAGAACTATACTTGGGGCCGCGTCCAAACCCACGAGCGCGTCCTCGGCCAATCGCCCTTTGCCGTCATGTGGGACGACTCCTTGGGCGCTGGCTTGCAGATGGCCCTCTTCGACGCTGCGGGCAAACTGGCTGGTGTGCCGCTCTACAAGCTATTGGGCACCAAGTGCCGCGACTGGTGCGCCATCTCGTTTTGGGACCACGACATGTCGCCGGAGCGATATGCCATCGAGGCACAAACCGCAGTTGAGCTTGGCTACACCAGCATAAAGATCAAGACCCGGCCGTGGTTCGACGTCCGCGAGACCATCCGCCAAATCAGCGCCGTCACCCCCGACCACTTCCGCATCGACGCCGACTGGAACGCCTTTTTGAACAACGCCTCCAATGCCATCCCCCTGCTGCGCGAGCTGGAACAGACCTTCCCCAAAATCAAAATTTTCGAAGACCCAATCCCGCGCCACGACGCCTCTGGCAACCGCTTCCTGCGCACCCAGATCAGCACGGCCATCGCCCACCACTACGGCGTAATCCACCCCCGCGAGGCCATGGAGCTAGGTGGCGTCTGCGACGGCTGGATCTTGGGCGGCGGCGTCAACGGGATCACCAGCCAAGGGCACACGTGCGAGGCGCTGCGCATGCCCTTCTTTCTGCAAATGGTTGGAGCCGGGCCAACCACCGCACTTTCGCTGCACCTGAGCGCAGTGCTAGTCCAAGCCCAGTGGCCGACCATCACCTGCCACGAGCTGTACGAGCACAGCCTGCTCAAACAGCGGATCGAGGTCCTCGGCGGCCACGCCCGGGTGCCCGAAGCGCCGGGCTTGGGCATTGAGATCGACGAAGAAGCGCTGGCAAAATACCGCGTGGACCAAGCCGACCACAGCCTGCCCAAACGGCTGGTCAAGGTAGCCCGCGCTGGCGGCATCAACATCTACTTTGCCAACTCCGGGCAGAAGTGGACCTTCTTCCAAGGCGGAAACCATCCTGTTGACGAATGGGGATCGAGCACCGAGCTACTCGACGACGACGGCAGCGCCGAATTCGCCGATCTCTACGCCCGCGCCGCTGAGTCGCCAGTGCTGACGGCGGAATGAGGCGGCCCTGAGCGGTTACACGTAGGTGTATTTGTATCAGCATGTAGGTCGTCCACAGGCGCGCAAGATGCTCCTCGTCAAATAGGTTCTGTTTTTCCAAAAGTAAATAGTATATATTTCACCTAAATGTGGAGTCGGCCGGATCCCTTTCCCCCCCTCCGACCGTGCCCTCGTAACCCGCCCTATACCGCAACGCCCTCGATCGGAGAGCCGTCCCATGCACTTCGACGCCTACGATCTCAACGCCGCAATCTACGATGAGATGTTCCTGCCCGACGGCACGCCCCGCGAGCACTGTCGTGAGTTATACGACACTCTGTGCCGGCTTTCCGACGAGGAACTCAACGCAATCCAAGAGCGAGTAACGCACTCCTTCTCCACCGAAGGCATCACCTTCACCGTCTATGGCGACGACGAGGCCGACGAGCGCATCATTCCCATCGACTGCGTGCCCCGGCTCCTCTCGGCTGCCGAGTGGCGGCATCTCGAAAGCGGCCTCACTCAGCGCATCGGTGCCCTGAACCGCTTCTTAGAGGACGTGTACGGCGAAGCCTGCATCATCGCCGATGGCGTGATTCCGGCCGACGTGGTGCGCGGCTGTCCCCAGTACCGCATTGAGATGCGCGGCGTCTCCGTCCCCCACGGCACGTGGGTCGCCGTCTGCGGCACCGACCTAGTGCGCACCCTCGACGACGGCTTCGTAGTACTTGAGGACAACCTGCGCGTGCCCTCGGGCGTGTCCTACATGATCGCCAACCGCAAGGTGGTGAAGACCAGCTTGCGCCGCCTCTACCGGAGCTGCCGCGTGCGGGAGGTAGAGCACTACGGGCAGGTGCTACTCCAGACCTTGCGCGACCTCGCCCCCGAAGGATGCACCGACCCCTGCATCGTCCTGCTCACGCCCGGAGTCTATAACTCGGCCTTTTACGAACACATGTTCCTCGCGTATGAAATTGGCGCATCGCTCGTAGAAGGCCGCGACCTGCTAGTCAACGATGGCTTCGTGTACATGCGCACCACCAAGGGACTCCGGCGCGTCGATGTGATCTACCGCCGGGTCGATGACGATTTCCTCGACCCCCTCGTCTTCCGCCCCGACTCCCTGCTCGGAGTGCCTGGGCTGCTGCACGCCTTTAAGCTCGGACACGTGGCTTTAGCCAACGCACCGGGGACGGGCGTGGCCGACGACAAAAGCGTCTATGCCTACGTCCCCGACATGATACGCTATTACCTAGGCGAAGAGCCAATCCTCGCCAATGTAGAAACCCACCTGTGCCGACGACCGGAGGACCTGGAGTACACCCTCGACAACCTCGAAAACTTAGTGGTGAAGCGCGTGGGCGAATCCGGCGGCTACGGCATGCTCATCGGCCCGCACGCAACGCCCGCCGAGCGCGCAGCCTACGCCGAGGAGCTGCGCGCCGACCCAACCGATTTCATCTCTCAGCCGGTCCTCTCGCTGTCAAGCGCACCCTGCTTCATCGAGGGCCGAGCCGAGCCGCGTCACGTTGATCTGCGTCCTTTTGTCCTCCACGGCCGCGAGACCCGCATCGTGCCCGGGGCCTTTTGCCGCGTGGCGCTGCGCCGAGGCAGCCTCGTGGTCAATTCCAGCCAAGGTGGAGGCGGCAAGGACCTTTGGGTACTGGAGGACTGAATGCTCTCGCGCAGTGCTCAAGGGCTGTACTGGATGGGCCGCTACCTTGCGCGGGCGGAATATCTGTGTCGCCTGCTACGCTTGCAAGTAGAAGCGCTGGTGGACCGGCCGATTGCTGAGATTCATTTTGGCTGGAGCCGGATCTACACTACCCTAGGGCGGCAACCACCTTGGGGCGATATCGAGACCAATGAGAGCGACGACTACACCTTGGCCGATTCCTACACCCTAGCGGGCGATCTCACGTTCGAGCGCGACAACCCCGATTCAGTGCGGAACTGCTTTGTCCTCGGCCGCGAGAACGCCCGCCAAGTGCGCCACTGCATCAGCGCCGAGATGTGGACTTGCCTGAACTTGGCTTGGCTGCGGATCCGCGACCTCGACATCGAGGACATCTGGAAGGTCTCCCCAGAGAGCTTTTACGCGGAAACCTCGCGGGAAATCGACACCTTCGCCGGAGTGGCCGAATCGACCATGTACCGCGACGAGGGCTGGAACTTCATGCGGCTCGGCCGGTTCATCGAACGCGCCCAGCTTAGAGTCTCCTTGCTCCTCGCGCAGTGCACCGCTAGGCGCGCGCCGAGCGAGACCTCAGATGCGGACTGGACGAGCCTGTTGCGTTCATGCAAGGCATTCGACGCCTACAAGCGCAACTACAGCGTCGAAATCCAGCCCGACCGGGTGATAGATTTGCTCGTTACCGATCCCCTGCTGCCCGGCTCGCTGTGCCGCGTGCTCGGCGCGCTGGCGACCGAGCTAGCCGCCATCGGCGTGAGCCCTGGCTCGCACGCGGGAGAAGCAGCCGAGCGGCTCGCCGGCCGGCTCGGCACCTTGATCCGCTACGAGTGGCCGGATCGGGAAGACCGAGAAGCAGTCCTCGCGCAGGTGGGCGACGACTGCCGCAAGCTCCACTCACTCGTGACTACTGCGTATATCGACTACGCCATCGAGGACTCTCCAGTGCAAATGCCATGACCGGAGCCGTCCGCTACGAAATCGAACACCTCTCTCATTACTCCTACACGGCCCCAGTACAGCAGTGCGTAATGCTCCTGTGTCTGGAGCCGCGCCAGGACCGAGGGCAGCGGCTCCTCGACTTTGAGATTGAGACGCAACCTCTGGCCAACCTAAACCGCGAGACGGACTGTTTCGGCAACACGCGGCACCTCCTCGACCTCCACCAAATGCACCAAATCTTGGAGATCACAACTCATTCCACGGTCGAGGTCGCATCCGCCCCTCCGCTCCCAGCGCGCTTGCACGCCGGTGCCTGGGAGGAGATCCGCTCCCGTAGAGGATCGTGCGCCAATTGGCATTTCACGCACCCGAGTGCACTGGTGCGCCCCTCGCCCGCACTTGCCGCGTTCGTCGACCGGCATGGCATCGAGCCTCGAGACGACCCACTCGAAAGTCTGCTGCAACTGTCGCACACACTCCACGACTGCTTGCAATACATCCCGGGAAGCACCACGGCAGAATCCCCTGTCGAGCACATCCTCGAAACCGGTCGGGGCGTCTGCCAAGACTACGCCCATCTCATGATCGCCATTGCGCGCTCTTGGGGCATCCCCACCCGCTATGTATCGGGCTACCTGAACCCAACCGATCAATCCAGCGAGCAGGCACCAAGCAACGCCACGCACGCCTGGGTCGAATGCCGGCTGCCAGAACTTGGCTGGATCGGCTTCGACCCAACCAACCAGAGTTTCGCCGGCGAGGGGGGGAAAGTACACATCGCAGTAGGACGCGATTACCGCGACGTGTCGCCGACGCGCGGCGTCCTCCAAGGCGGCGGAGCAATCCGTCTCGAAGTCGATGTGCGGACGCGTTCTTTTCCTATTGAACCACCATAGGTATAGGTCTTAACTTGAGGGGAAATTCAACCACATCACATGGGAGGGAATCATGAATACGCTCAAGCGAATCTGTGGCCTGTTTCTCGTCTTGATGGCGGTTGCGGTCGCAGTCCACACCGTAGTCGAACCGCTCTATCACGTCTCCAGCGAAGGACAGCCGTACAGCCCGTTTTGGGAGATCTTGGATGGGCTGATGGCGCTGGCCATCGCGTTGGGCGTGATATTCGGCTACCTCCGCAAGAAAGCCTCCGACAGCGAGGGGGACAGCGGAACGGTCTCGCGCGAGTTTGTTGCCGCCAATGTCCAGTTTTACGGCTTCCTGTGCGTGGGCATCATGTTCTTCTGGAACTGGTTTATCCT
>JAPOYQ010000618.1 GCA_026706505.1 Gemmatimonadota bacterium | reverse complement strand
GAGGGCATCGGGCCGCAGGTGGACTTGGCCTTCGTTGCCATCGACGACCACCAAGTCGCCGTCTGCTACTTGCTGCGAGCAGTCGCCAGTGCCGACCACCGTGGGTAGCTGCAACGAGCGGGCGATGATGGCCGCGTGCGAAGCCGCGCCGCCGGCATCGAGCACCACGCCTTTAATCCGGCGGCGCTCTAAGCGCACCATCTCCGAGGGCAGCAAGTCGTGGGCTAGGACAATCGTGTTGGCGCGGAGCGAATCGAGTGCTTTGACTTCGCCCCCTGCTAACCGCATCAATACCTGATTTTCGATATCTGCGATGTCGCTTACCCTCGCCCGCAGGTATTCGTTCTCAATGCTGCCAAAGGCCTCTTTGACTTTCTCTAGCTCCTCGGCGTACGCCCGCTCGGCCGAATAGTGCTTTTCGAGGATCAATGCCTCGGTGCGCTCTATGATGGATGAGTCCTCTAGCATGGCTAGCTGGGCGTCGAATATCTGCGCCAGTTCCTCGCCCTGCTCGCTGGCGACCCAGCGGCGAATGCGCCGAATCTCGTCCCCAGCCTGGTGGAGTATGTTGCGAAAGCGCTCGATCTCCTCCCCAACCAGATACGGCGCAACGCGCTGGCGAGTAATAACCGGGGCCTGCTTGTCGTATGCGAAAGCCCGGCCAATGCCAATACCGGGAGAAACGCATATACCATCGAAAACCCTATGTTCACTGGTCGCGGTCAAATTTGCCCCTCGAATGTGCTCTCTAGCAGTGAGACCATGGCCTCGACGGCCGCGTCCTCATCCTCGCCCTCGGCCCGGACGTCGACTTGGGCCCCTTGCTCGGCGGCCAGCATCATCACGCCCATGATGCTCTTGCCGTTGACCCCATCGACGTCGCCTTTGGACAGATAAATCTCGGCCTTGAATTGCGCCGCCGTCTGCACTAAGAGCGCGGCTGGACGAGCGTGAATACCCAGTGGATTGTTGATCGTGGCCGTCTTTTCAACCATTACCTATTGCTACTCCTAATTATTCTTTTGCGTGTACTGCTCGGCTCAGGGCGCACAGGCGTTGCTGATCGTCTTCGACGACGCTGCCCGTGACGACGAATCCCGCGCCGGCCTCTACCTTGGCCCGCGCCACCCCCGGGTCGCGGATGCCGCCGCCGACGACGACCGGCACCGAGACGCAATCGGCGACCGCGCTCACCATTTCGTCGGGCACAGAAGCGCAAGCGCCGCTGCCGGTCTCTAGGTAAATAAGCCGCATGCCCAAGTACTCGGCCGCCAAGGCGTGGGCCATGGCAATGTCGATCTTGTCGCGCGGAATGGGCCGAGTATCGCTCATAAATTCCACGGATGTCAAGGTCCCCGACTCGACCAGCATATACCCAGTGGGGATGGTCTCAATGCCGTACTCGTGGATCAGGGGAGCGGCCTTGACGTGCTCGCCGATCAAGAGCTCGGGGTTGCGCCCGCTGACCAGCGACAGAAAGAGGATCGCATCGGCCGTCGGCACCACTTGGCCCGAACTTCCGGGAAAGCTGATCACCGGCACATCGACCTTGGCTCGGACGCGCTCGAAACAGACCGCGTTGCGCGACGAAAACATCAGGCTCGTGCCGATGAGAATGGCATCGGCCCCGGCCGCAACGCAGAGTTGGGCGCGAGCCTCCAATTCGTCTGGAGCCAACCGATCTGGATCTAGCAAGGGCAAGTAGCCTGCGCCACGGCGGTGGCGGATGTCTAGTAAGTGTTGCAGTACACTGCTAGCCACAAATAAGCTCGCTTATTTTAGCTGCTGCTCGACGATGTGCGCCGCTTGTTCTAGCGCCTCGTCGAGTTTGCCCGGGTCGCGTCCACCGGCCTGGGCCAAGTGCGGCTTGCCGCCACCCGAGCCGCCGGCTAGCTGCGCCACGCCGCGCACAATATCGCCGGCCTTCAGCCCACGGCCCTTGATCAAGTCGTCGGTAACAACGGCGATAAAGGAAACCTTGCCGCCGATATCCGCCCCCAACACGCCAACTCCCGACCCCAAGCTCTCGCGCAGTCCGTCGGCCATGGCCCGCAGGCTGGGCACGTCCTCTGCCTCAGTGCGTCGCGCCACAACCCGGACCCCTGCCACTTCGCGTGCCCCATTCGATAGATCGCTCGTCTCTAGCGCTGCGACCCGGCGTCGCAATTCGTCGAGGGTTCGCTCCAACTGGCGGTTGCGCCCCAAGAGCGCCTCGATTTTGTCCGCTAATTCTTCGGGCGCGGCATTGAGCCGGGTCCCCAATTCCGCCAACACCTGCCGCCGTTGGCGAGCGACCCGCTCGGCTCCCTCGCCGGTCAATGCCTCGCTGCGCCGGACGCCAGCGGCAATGCCGCTTTCGGAGAGCAAATCGAATGCGCCGATCTCGCCGGTCGAGCGCACGTGGGTGCCGCCGCACAGCTCTAAGCTAAAGTCGCCGATCCGCACCACGCGGACCTGGTCCTCGTATTTCTCGCCAAAGAGTGCCTGCGCCCCCATGGCCTTAGCTTTTTCCAACTCCTCTTGAAAGGCACTCACTTCCAGATCAGCGCGAATCTGCTCGTTGACCCGCTCTTCGATTTCGCGCAACTGCTCGGGATCAATCGCAGCGAAATGCGAAAAGTCAAAGCGCAAGCGGTCCGGCGCTACCAGCGAACCCATCTGCCCTACGTGATCGCCGAGGGTCCGCCGCAGCGACTCGTGCAACAGATGGGTCGCCGTGTGGTTGCGCTCGGCGGCCATGCGAGCTTGGCGATTAACTTGGGCATTAACTCTACCCCTCAACGCCGCGATTTCGCCCTCCACCAAGCGCCCGTGGTGGATGATGCCACCGTATTCCTTCTTTGCGGTCTCGACTTCGACGACAAAACCTTCGCCCTCAATCTGGCCTCGGTCGCCGACTTGGCCTCCCGCCTCGGCGTAAAAGGGAGTCTTATTCAGCATGAACCACGCGGAACCGTCCTCGTCACCGTCGGCCTCTACCACCCAAGCTTCTACTTCCAACTCGTCGTAGCCGACAAATCGTGAATGGTCTCCATGTTCTGCCGAAGCCCTCGCCGCAGCTTCTGCCACAACTTTGGTACGTTGGAGGCTTTCCTCAATCCTCGCCGCACCTTCCACCGCAGCCTCTGACCCATCCCTCTTCGCAACCTCCGCCGCAACTTCTGCCACAACTTTGGTGACTTGGTATCTTGCCTCAGTCCTCTTAGCGGCTATCGCCGTCCCCTCTGCCACAAGCCGCGAGCGCTGCCGCTGGGCTTCAAGCTCGTGATCGAATTCCTCTCGCTCGACTAGTGGAATCCCCTGCTCACGGGCCATTAGCTCCGTCAAGTCCAGCGGAAAACCATAGGTGTCGTAGAGTTGGAAGGCATCGCCACCTGTAATCTGTCCCTTAGCGGCAAACCGCGCGAAGATGTCCAAGCCGCGATCGAGGGTCTTGCCAAAACTCTCTTCCTCGTAGTAGATGACTCGCGCGATGTGATCCTTCCGAGCCGCGACCTCCGGGAAGACATGCCCCATAGTTTCGCCCAACGTATCAACCAACTGATGAATAAAGGGGTCGTGCTGATCGAGCTGGCGGGCGTAACGCGCAGCGCGGCGCAAGATGCGGCGCAGGACGTACCCACGACCTTCGTTGGAGGGCATCGCGCCATCGGCCATGGTGAAACTGAGCGAGCGGACGTGGTCGGCAATGACCTGCATGGGGATGCGGTGCTCGCCGCCGTACTCTTTACCCGTCAGCTCGGCGATGCGACCGATAAGCGGCTGAAAGACATCGGTCTCGTAGTTGCTCTCGACTCCCTGTAAAAGACTGCACATCCGCTCAAAGCCCATGCCGGTATCCACGTGCTTCTCGGGCAGTGGTTGTAGCGCCCCGTTCTTCTCTCGGTTGTACTGGATAAAGACCAAGTTCCAGATCTCAACCAAATCGCCCGTGTCGTCGATGAGCATACGGCGATCCTGCGCGGCCAAATCGTCGCCCAAGTAGTAATGGATCTCAGAGCAAGGGCCGCAGGGGCCGGTCTCGCCCATTTCCCAGAAGTTTTCCTTGGCTGGCAAGCGCACGACGCGGCCCGGCAACAGGTCGGTGCATTCATACCAGAACCCTTCAGCCTCCGCGTCGGCTTCTACCGCGTCGTCGCCCACAAAGACGGTGGCCCAGAGCCGCTCCTTTTCCAAACCAAAGTGCTCGGTAATTAACTCCCAGCCCCACTCGATGGCCTCTTTTTTGAAGTAGTCGCCAAAGGACCAGTTGCCCAGCATCTCAAAGAAAGTATGGTGCCAAGGGCTGTAGCCGACTTCGTCGAGGTCGTTGTGCTTGCCCGACACCCGCATGACCTTCTGCGTATCAACCGCCCGGGTATAGTCGCGCCGGCCCAAGCCCAAGAAGACATCCTTGAACTGATTCATGCCAGCATTGGTAAAATAGAGAGTGGGGTCGTCTTGCGGCACGACCGGTGCGCTCGGCACGCGCACGTGGTCCTTACCTTCGAAAAAACGGAGGAACGCCTCCCTAATCTCCCTCGACTTCATTGGCTAACTCCTGCCATACCTGTTCAACCGCTGCTCTGGCCATTTCCTCATCGCAACCGCGCCGGGCCAACAAGCCCAGCATTCGACGCTTGGCCTTATTCGGAGCCAATCCCCGGTAGCGCCAAGCCTGCTTGCTCAACAATTCAATCGCCCGTTCGCTCGAATCGAGCGCTGCGGCGTACTCGGCGATGACCTCGTCAATCACGCCTGCCGCCACGCCTTTGTGCCTGAGATCCTGGGCTAGTTTACGCGCACCATTGGCCCGCTGCAACCGCGCCTCGACCCAGCGCCGGGCAAACTCGCGGTCGTCGAGGAGCTTCTGACGCTGCAAGTCGTCGATGACCTCGGCGACGATCTCGGCGGCAAATTCCTTCTCCTTTAGCTTGTCGCGCATCTCCGCTACAGACCGCGCCCGATAGCTGAGATAGCGATAGGCGACGTCCTTGGCCTTTTGCAGTTGGTCGTCCACTTATTCTCCTGCTTGACTGGCCTCGTCTTGCTCTACCACAGCCTCAAGCCCCAACTCGCCGCGCAACTTGTGTTCGATCTCCGAGGCTATCTCTGGATGCTCGCGCAGAAAATCCTTGGCGTTGTCTCGTCCCTGTCCCAAGCGCTCGCCGTTGTAGGAAAACCACGCCCCACTCTTTTCCACAAGCCCCTTGTCAACGCCGATATCGACTAAGTCGCCCTCCCAAGATATGCCGATTGAGTCGCCGTGAAAGATCAGGTCGAATTCGGCTTCGCGAAAGGGGGGAGCCACCTTGTTTTTGACGACCTTGACCCGAGTGCGATTGCCGATATCGAGGTCTCCATCTTTGACGCGGGCGATGCGGCGGATGTCGATGCGCACCGAAGAATAGAAGGGCAGGGCGCGCCCACCAGTAGTGGTCTCCGGGTTGCCGAACATCACGCCGAT
>JAPOYQ010000082.1 GCA_026706505.1 Gemmatimonadota bacterium | reverse complement strand
TTGCGGAGCGTTTCGAGTACTCCCGGCAGGCGGTTGATGTGGTGCTCAAGGCGTTCAAAATTTTCGTGTACATCCATTGGAGCGGTTGTACTCCTGATTGAGGTTGGAATTAGCGCAAACGAGCGCCGAACCGCGCTTCGAGACTCTTGAGCATCGAGGAGATCGCCGCATCGGCCTGAGCGTCCTGTAACGTCTGATCGCGGTCGCGCAGACGAATGGCAAAAGCCACGCTCTTGTGGCCTTCTTCTATTTGATCTCCTTGGTAGAAATCAAAAACCTCAATGGATTCGACGAGGCGGGGCGCGCTATCTTCCATAGTAGCTATGAGTTCGGCGGTTGCAGTGTCTGCGCGTACGACTATAGCCAAGTCGCGCTCGATCGGCGGAAACTTGGGGAGCGCGGAAAACGAGCGCTCCCGACCGTGCCAATGGCGAGCTAGCGCAGTGAACGATATTTCAAAAATATGCACTTGACGCTCTAAATCAAATGCCGCGCACAAATCGGCCGAAACTTGGCCCAACCAGCCGAGGGGTTGATCATCGAGGGAGACGCAAGCTGCGTGTCCCGAGCGGCATTCGGGACGGTCGGCGGGGGTAAAGCGTAGATCCTCTCCGCCCACTAGCGCTTCGAGCAAGCCTTTGAGGTCGAAAAAGTCGGCCTCGCGGGCGTCGGCCTGATAGGGAGACGCTGAGACGCGGCCCGACCACAGGGCTGAGAGGTGCCAGTTCTCCTCGGGCCTTGCGTCCTTTTCCTCGCTGGCGACAAAGCATTTGCCCAGTTCGAAGATGGCTACCTCCGTGGCCCGTTGGTTGAAGTTGCGACACGCGACATCCAAGAGGCTTGGCACCAAGGTGGTACGCAAGGCGTCTTGGGTTTCGGTTGGCGGGTTGGCCAAGCGGGCGGCATGGTCTGCGGCACCGGCCAGTTCGAGCCAGCGGGATTCGACGATCGCATTGCTGACGACTTCGTCCAAACCTAGGCCCAAGAGCCGTTGCCGAGCGACCTGCCTAAAGGTGAACTCGGGGTCGCGCCGGGTGATCCAAGGCCCAGATGCCTCTTGGCGACCCTCAATGCGGTCGAAGCCGTAGATGCGGCCGACTTCCTCGATGAGGTCGGCCGGGCGCGTTAGATCGGGACGGAAGCTCGGGGCCGTTACCACAAGGGAGCGGCCCGATTCGACCTGGCAACCGAGGCGTTCGAGAATCTGGACGATGGCAGCGGAGTCCAACTCCGTAGCCAAGAGTTGGTTGGTGCGGTCGACGCAGAGTGGGATCTGGCGGCACTGGCCGGGGCGAGGGTACACGTCTAGAGGATCTGGGGCGACCGCGCCGCCGGTTAGTTCGGCGATTAGTTGGGCCGCGCGGTCAATGGCTCGCACCGGGGCGTCCCAATCGGCACCGCGCTCGAAGCGCGTAGATGCCTCGGTGAAAAGCCCCAGACGAGACCGGGCTAGCCGCACCCGCGACGGTGCGAAATACGCGCTTTCGAGCAGGATATCCGTGGTCGCCTCCGATACTTGGGAATGGGCTCCACCCATGACTCCGGCTAGTGCTTGGGGCCGCGTCCCATCGGCAATGACCAGCATCTCTTCGTCGAGTTGACACTGGGTACCGTCGAGGGTTTCCAAGGTCTCGCCGGCGCGCGCCCGGCGGACGATGATGCGCCGCTGATCCAGTGCATGCAGGTCAAAGGCGTGCAGGGGGTGCCCCAATTCCAGCAGCACGTAGTTGGTGATATCGACGACGTTGTTGATTGGACGCTGACCCACGGCTTGCAGTCGGCGCTGGAGCCACTGGGGCGAGGGACCAACCTCGACGCCGCGCACGACGCGGCCGGCGTAGCGCGGGCAATCATCTGGTGCCTCGATGTCGATCCGCGCGTCTTCCGCAGTGGCCGGTCCGCTTTCGGGCACCTGTGCGTTGGGAGACCGGAGGGGGTTGCCAGTGAGTGCGTGGACCTCGCGGGCAATGCCCAAGAGACTCAGACAGTCTGGACGGTTGGGCGTAACTTCGAAGTCAATGACCACGTCGTCGAGCTCAGTGGCCGCGGCAAAAGGGGCGCCGACCGGGAGGGCTTCGTCGAGCACCACAATGCCGTCGTGGTTATCGCCTAGCCCGAGTTCGTCTGCGGCACAGAGCATGCCTTCGGATGCGACGCCGCGGATTTTGGCTTTTTTGATCTGCATGCCTCCGGGCAGAGTAGTGCCGGGCAGGGCGACGGCGACGGTTTGCCCGGCCGCGACATTGGGTGCCCCACAGACGATGGTGTTGACCCTGGTCCCCACATCGACTTGACAGACGGTCAGACGGTCGGCGTTTTCGTGTGGACAACAGGTGTTGACGCGGCCGATGACGACGCCCTCGTAGCGCGCGCTGAGATCCTCGATGCCCTCGAACTCCAAGCCCGCCATGGTCAGGCGCTCGGCTAACTCGGGCCAATCCCAAGGGATGTCCACGTATTCCTTGAGCCAGTTATAAGTGACTTTCATAGGGCTTTGCCGGGAATCTTAGAATTGGCGGATGAACCGCAAGTCGTTTTCGAGGAAGCGCCGCACATCGTCGATGCCGTGCCGAATCATGGCGATCCGCTCCAAGCCCATGCCGAAGGCGAAGCCCGTGTATTCGTCTGGGTCGTAGCCCACCGCGGCAAAGACAGCCGGGTCGACCATGCCGGCCCCGGCGATTTCGATCCAACCCGTTCCTTTGCAAATAGAGCAATTCGCGCGTTGCCCCTTGCAGATGCAGGTGAAATCGTATTCCACGCTTGGCTCAGTAAAGGGAAAGAAGTGAGGCCGAAAGCGCACTTGGGTCTCCTCGCCCATAAGCTGGCGTCCCATGGCCTCAATGGTGCCCTTCAAGTCGGCGAAAGAGACCCCGTGGTCGACGTATAGGCCCTCGATTTGGTGGAAGGCGAAGTGGTGAGTTGCATCGACCGTCTCCTTGCGGTAGCAGCGACCTAGGGAAATGATCCGCACCGGAGGCGGCATTTGCTCCATAACGCGGATTTGCACCGTGGAGGTGTGGGTGCGCATGAGTCCACCGCGCTCTAGATAGAAGGTGTCGTGCAGGTCCCGCGCGGGGTGGTCGGCCGGTGTGTTGAGGGCGTCGAAATTGTGGTACTCGTCTTCGGCTTCTGGCCCATCGGCCACGTCAAAACCCATGCCTTGGAAAATGCCGATCAATTCCTCGGTTAGCTGGGACAGGGGGTGAGCACAGCCCAAGAGGGGACGTCGGCCCGGGAGTGTTACGTCGAGGGCAGAAGCCGAGTCGGCCGCCTGCCTAAGGGCTAGGGCCTTGTCGTCGAGAGCTTGCTGAATGGCCTGTTGGGCGCGACCGGTGGCTTCCCCTAGCGCGGGTCGTTCGGTCGCGGGTTGCTGGCCGATCTGCCGCGCGATCAGGCGCAGTCGGCTCTTGCGCCCGAGGTGGTGAACTCGCAGTGCTTCCAATGCCTTATCGTCTTGGGCGGCCTCAATTTCCTCTACGGCCACCGCCGCCAATTGTCGCACTTCTTCTAGCATATAGACCTAAATAGAACAAAAAGGGCCCGGCGCGTATCGCCGACCCCTTTCTGTCAGATGAGTATGAGTTTAGACGTGGGGCCGGGCTTGTTCGACTACCGCGGCAAAAGCGGCTGGATCGCGCACGGCTAGATCGGCCAAGACCTTGCGGTTGATTGCAACGCCGGCTTGGCCCAGCCCGTGGACGAGCTGGCTATAAGACATGCCGTTGCGGCGGGCGGCGGCATTGATGCGGACAATCCAGAGGCGGCGGAAGTCTCGCTTGCGCTGGCGCCGGTCGCGGTAGGCATAAGCTTGAGCGCGATCAACAGCTTCGCGCGCGGTGCGGAAGAGGCGGCTGCGCGCTCCCCAATAGCCCTTGGATTGTTTGAGTACCTTCTTTTTGCGCTTCTTGGTGGCTACGGCATGACTTACCCGTGGCATGAATTATTCTCCGTTAAACTCGCTTACTTGAGGTTCAGGGCCCGGCGCACATTGGTTAGGTCTGCGGACGAAACAGGACTGTTTTTGCGAAAAGCCCGTTTGCGCTTGGTCGAGCGGCCGCTCAAAAGGTGAGTAGCATAGGCGTTGCGCCGCTTCAGGCTGCCCGACCTGCGCTGCTTAATGCGCTTGGACGAGGATTTATGCGTCTTGATTTTGGGCATGATGATACCTTTGTCTTGATTTTGGCTAGAAAAGCAAAAAATAGACCATGAAATAGGGGCTGTCAAGGAAGGGTAGCCTACCCTTCAAAGGGTGAATTTTTGTCGGAAAAGTTTGCGATCTCGTCTCGGAACTGAGCGCGATCAGTCGCTGAATTGTAGGCGACTAGGCGGCTGCGTGCGATCTACATGCTTCGATTCGCTCCCGCACTTGGGGACGGATAAAGACCGCGTCGAGAGGCAGCCGCGAAAGGGCGCGGCATAACAAATGCACTCGGGCCTCGGTATCGAGCTCGTGATTGACGATCAAGTAGGACCTACCGCCGTAGCGGCAAAGCCCACCTTGGCCCTCGAAATCGTCGTAGCGCACCTCGATATCGAGCCCTTCGGCAAGGGTTTCTAACTCCTGCAGGAGGATTGAGTCATCCATAAAAAAATAATAGGACCACAGGCCGCAGCTAAGCAAGGAGATTGTTGGGAGCCGAATGGCGGATTGTTATTATATGGTGCCATCTCAGAGCGCGTCTGTGGTAAAGGAGAAACCGATTGTGACTGCCGCAAAACCTCAAGTATTGGTGACAAACGACGATGGTGCCGATTCCCCCCTTTTGGTGCCTTTGCTGCGGGAACTGTCCGAGTTGGCCGAGCTATGCGTAGTCGTGCCGGCTGCGGAATGCAGTTGGACCAGTAAGAGTATGAGCCGCTTTGAGCCGTTGATACTGGCTGAGATCGAATGCGGCGGCTTCCCGGTCCAGACGCTGACCGGCAAGCCCGCCGATTGCGCCCATATCGGCATCCACAATCTCTGTCCTGCAAAGCCGGCTCTAGTCATTTCCGGCATCAATATGGGCACCAACTCCGGTCTCGCTTTCACGCTGAGTTCTGGCACGATAGGGGCGGCTGTAGAGGGCTTTCTCTCCGGGGTGCCGTCCGCGGCTTTTTCGCTGGAGCTGCCCGAACCGGCGTTTGCCCTCTGGCGGCGGTCGCGGCGGCTCGATCCCATGCTCGATGCGTTGGTTGCGGCAGCGGCGGTCATCGCTGCGGAAATCGCAGCCGAGATTTTGCGTGGAGGATTGCCGGCTGGTGCCGACATGGTCGCGGTGAACATGCCCGCCAGTACCAAGCGCGAATCCCCGAGGTGCCTGACGGGCTTGGCGAGGACGAGCTATGGTCCGATATTCACCCGGCGTGCGGTCGAGCCGAATTTTGCGTACCACAGTTGTCAGTTGCAGTTGGTCGGCGATGGAGATAACAGCGATGTGGAAGCCCTGGCGCCCGGTGCGATCGCTAT
>JAPOYQ010000794.1 GCA_026706505.1 Gemmatimonadota bacterium | reverse complement strand
GTTGAGTGCCTTGACGAGTCTTGCGCCGGTATCGACAAGAGGATTTTGCGGGTAGGGATAGAGCGTTAGGTCGGGGGTGTCTGGTGGAGGGTTGGGCCTGTTCACGGCAGGTATTTGACCAGCGCCGCCACCGCCACAACGGCTCCTATGGTGATGTAGAGGTTGCGGTTCAGTCCTTTGTGCAATTCGGTTTTGAGTTCGGCCATCGCGGTCTTGACCTCGCCTTCGAGCCGGGTGATGTCGGCTTTGATCCGGGTGCCCTCGGCCTTGATTTCGCCTTCGAGCCGGGTGATGTCGGCTTTTGTGGCGAGATGCTCATAGACGCCTTCGAGCCGCGACAGGCGCTCTTCCGGGGTCAGGGGTGGGTTGGTCATAGTCTTGTCCTTGGGTTGTAGCGAAAGTACTGGATAGTATAGAGGGGTGTCAATTCCTGACTGACGTTACGCAACCTGTCGAAGGAGCCGACGATACAAGGCTACGTAACATCCTGCAATATCCATGCCAAGGCGGCAGCACAGCGGGGAGGACGGAGACGTGTGGAGTTCGATTGTATCGGATACAACCCATGAATGGGACCTTCAGGAAATAGATCGGGCCGGAAGTACAAAACGTGAGTCGAGTGCAGACAACGGACACTTCGATCCACTTGAAACCGACCATGCAGCATCGGCAGATTGGGCATCGAAGTGGACACGGCGACGGCGAAGAGACATACTTAAACGCAGTTAAAAGCTGAAATTAAATAATCCTCCACTCCTAATATGCCCCTACCCTGCTACCTGTTGATCATAGCCCTCGTCGCCTGTCAGGAACCTCCCAACGACCGTCTACCGCGTCCAACCGATACGGCACTCGCAAGTCGCCTGCATCAAGGCCCCTATGCCGCCGCCATAGAAGCTGCTAAGCGTGCTGTAGAACGCGACCCGAATTCTGCGGTAGCCCATCGCAACCTAGCCGACGCCTATGCACGAGACAGCAAGATGACCGAGGCCTTAAAAGCCTACCAACAGGCCATCGCGCTGCAACCTGATTACGCCAAGGCGCAAACCGAACTGGCCATTGTGCTGACCCGCCTCAATCGCCATGCCGAGGCCCTCGCCCTGTTAGAGGAAGTCACGCGCGCGACCCCGGATTATGCTTGGGCTCAGATGGCGCTCGGGCTGCTGTATTTTCGCCAAGCTCAGTACGAGCAGGCCATTGCCGCGTATGGCCGCGCCGTCGCTCTGCAAGATGACTACGGCGAGGCATGGTACAACCTCGGCGAGGCCCATCTCAAGCTCAACGACTACGCCGCTGCCGAAGCGGCGTATGCCCGCGCCCTAGCTGCCGATTCGACGGTGGCCAAGTACCACCACGGCCTCGGCACGGCCTTGTACAAGCGCCGCGAGTACGCTGCGGCCATCGTTGAATTGCAGCACGCCGTGGCGCTCGATTCGCTCTTCGCGCGAGCCCGCTTCAACCTCGGCAATGCCCTGTTGCGCAGTGGCCAGCAGGAAGAGGGCCGCCGCCAATTGGCCCTGTACAACGAACTGGAAAAGCAGGAAAAGCTCCTCGCCGGACTGCGCACCACCCTGATCCGCACGCCCGACAAGGCCGAGCTGTACCACAAGATAGGCGCGCTATACGGCCAGCGCGGACAGTACGAAGAAGCGCGCCTGTACTATTTACAGGCCCTGGACCGCAACCCCAATTTCGCACCCTCGTACCACAATTTGGGCAACCTATATTTGCGCCGCCGCCAAGTGGCCGAGGCCATGTCCCTGTTCCGTCAAGCCCTGCGCGCCGACTCCACGTATGTGCTCGCGCATCTCTCGCTCGGCAATGCGCTAATGATGCAAGAAGCATTCGCCCAAGCGTTGGCAAGCTATGAGCGCGGCTTGCACTTTGAGCCGGACAACACCCGCTTACAGCGCGGCGTGGCCCTCGCCCGCAAGTTCAACGCCGCAAGCCAAACGCAGGACTAACCGTGGTCTTGCTACTCCTCGCATTGGTGGCAGTTAGTGTCAGCGCCCAGTCCGCCCCCCACTTCGTCGAGGTGACCCGCGCCGCCGGCATTGACTTCCGCTATGTAAACGGTGCGAGCGGCCGGAAGTACATGCCCGAAGCCATCGGCTCGGGCGCGGCGTTCTTCGATGCCGATGGCGACGGCTTCCTCGACCTGTACATCGTCAATGGTACAGGCCTGCCGGGTTATGACGGTCCGCTCGGCACCAATGCCCATTACCGCAACGAGGGCGACGGCACCTTCGCGGATGTCACGGAGGCGACGCAGACTGGCGATGCAGGGTACGGCATGGGGGCCGCGGTCGGCGACGTGGATAACGACGGCAATCCCGATCTATACGTGACCAACTACGGACCCAACGTCTTCTATCACAACGAGGGTCATGGCGGTACCTTTGCCGATGTGACGGCTCGCACCGGCCTCGGCGATCCGGGTTGGGGCACGCATGCGGCCTTTGCCGACTACGATCGCGATGGCGACTTGGATCTCTACGTGGCCAATTACATGGAGCTCGATTTGGACGCCAACACGGAGTGCTTTACGCTCCATCTGCGGCCCCCTCGCGTACCCCGGCCAGTCTGGAGTACTCTATCGCAACGACGGCGACTTCGCGTTTGCCAATGCGACGCGCGCGGCGGGCTTGTTCAGCAACGAAGGCCGGCAACTGGCCGCGGTGTTTGGCGACTGCGACGACGATGGTGCCCCGGACCTATTCATTGCCAATGATCGGCAGCCCAATTTTCTCTTTCTCAACAGCGGCGACGGCACCTTTGCAGAGCATGGCATCATCGCCGGGGTGGCGTACAACGAGGAGGGGTACGCTGAGTCCGCTATGGGCGCGGACTTTGGCGACTACGACAACGACGGCCGGCTCGACATTATCTTGGCCACCTTCCAATGGCTGCCCAATACGCTCTACCACAACGACGGCGGCGGCTTTTTCAGCGACCTGACGTTTGCCGCTCATCTCGGCGCGCCGAGCGTGCCCTACTTGGGGATGGCCGCGGTCTTTTTCGACGGCGACAACGATGGTTTCCTCGACGTCTTTGTTACCAACGGCCATCTTGACGAAAACGTGCACGAGTTCGATCCGGACACGACCTATCCGCAGCAAAACCAGCTATTCCGCAATCAGGGCGATGGCACCTTTGCCGACGTGAGCAACACTAGCGGCCCGGGGATGCTCGTCGAGCGCGTCAGCCACGGTGCCGCTTTGGGCGATTACGACAACGACGGCGACGTCGACATCTTCGTGTCGGATTCGGACGCGCCCCATTGCACCCTGTTGCGCAACGACCACAGCGGTCATAATTACCTGACGGTCGAAGCTGTAGGCACCCAAAGCAATCGCGACGGGCTCGGGACCAAAATCCGGGCCGTAGCGGGCGACCTCGTGCAAAAGCGCGAAATTCGCCGTAGCTACGGATACATGGGCAGTAGCGACGTGCGCCTAACGCTGGGCTTGGGCCGCCATGCCCAAGTAGATTCACTGCAAGTTTTTTGGCCTAGCGGCGCGGTACAGACCCTCTTAAATGTGACGGCCAATCAACACATTGTCATTGAAGAAACTATTGCAGAATAACGGAGAAAGTTGTCGTATGAAGTTGAGAACAATCGTCCTGCTTGCGCTCGTGGCTTGTGGGACAGAACCCGAGCCTACCTACGTCGCCCGCATCGGCGAAACCACCTTATCAAAGGAAGACTTTAGGGAGCGAGCGCAAAAGCTGATGCAAACGGGCTACAAGCACATCGAGGAGATGAATGCGGACGCCAAGTTGGCGCTGCTCAACGGCGTGATCGCCCGCGAGTTGTTGGTACGCGAAGGGTTGCGCCGCGGCCTCGACCGCGAGCCGAGCATTGCCCGCGAAGTCGAGCGCACCGAGCAAAGGGCCGTGATGAACAAACTGTACGAGGAAGAGGCCCTGCACGGCGATTACACATCAACTGAAGAGGAGTTGCGGGCTTTTGCCAAAGAGCGCGAATACGATGTCGAGGTCTTGAGCCAGCAGATCGTCTGCGCCACCGAAGAAGAGGCACTGGAAGTACTAACGGCCCTGCAAGAGGGCTCTCCGTTTGAGTCGCTGGTGCCCATCTATTCAACGGAGACCATCCAGCGGCGCTTTGGCCCGGCTGGCCAGTTGGGGTGGTTCAAGATGGGCCACATGCTGCCCGAGTTGATGGAACCGCTGCGGACGATGGACGAGGGCCAACTTTATCCGCATCCGGTGAAGACCCAAATAGGCTATCACGTCTTCCGACTCGACAAAAGGCGGCAAGTGGATTTTGCGGCCCAGCGCGAGTGGTTGCAAGAAAAAGCGCGCGTGCAAAAACGGGCCGACGATATGGAACAATACGTCCATCGCCTGCGCCGCGAATACGAGCTAGAGGCCCACGAAGAGGGTTTAAAAGCCTTGACCGCGCCCGATGGCGAAGAGCAAGTGCTCTTTAGCTGGCGCGGCGGCCAACTGACCACGGCCGCGTACTGGGCCAACCTAGCAGCGAGTCACACCCGGCTCGACAGTTCCGCCCGCTACAAGGCGGCCGAGAACTTGGCGGGGGTGCAGATTATGATGGCGGAGGGCCGCAAGCTGCAATACGACCGCGACCCCGAGGTGCGCGAGCCGGTGGAACAGAAGCGCGATGCGCTCATCGTCGAGTGGCTCTATCGCACCGAGGGCAGGGAAGTAGCGCGCCAACAGTCCATCACCGAAGAAGACATTCGCGCGTACTACGATGCCAACGTCGAGATGTTTACCCGCACTGATGGCAAAGTTGCGGATCTATCCTTGGTCTATAACAGCATCAAAACCCTGCTGAGGCAGCAGGCGGCGACCAAGGCCATGGACGCCTTTATCGCGCGGCTCCGAGAACAATACAGCGAAGATATCGAAATAAATACTGAAACGCTAGCCGAAGTTAGCTTACAGGTCCTTGCCCAGCCCGGCGAAGACGCTGATAAAGGTGAATAGTTTGGCCGACGCAGGAGCTGAGTCGAGGTCTTCGCGGGTCCAGCGCAGCCCGACGTTGGTCGTCAGCGCATACCCCTGATAGGCCGATTGGTTGGCAATTTGGCCGGCCAGCACCAGCGTGGTGCCGTCTTCTAGAAATCCCTCGGGCTGCTCGCCCAGATTGTTGGCTATCTCGTATTCGACGCCCGCGGTAAAGCTCATGTTGCGGTTGATCTCGCGGCCGGCCAACAGCGAGAAAATTTCCGTTAGATCGGATGTTTGCAACGCGCCCTTGTCCGCCGGCACCCGATTGCTGTATAGCTGTTTCCAGTTCAAGGTCAAATTCCAAGAGAGCAGGTGGAGCGGATACTGGGCCTTGTTGATTACGCCGAGGAAGCGCTGGTTGTTTAGCTCTTCAGTAGCCGATCCCAATTGCGTGTATTGTTCGTGTTTGAACTTGGTGGTAAACGAGCTGTAGCGGTCGTAGCGCACGTCTAAATACGTGGTG
>JAPOYQ010000051.1 GCA_026706505.1 Gemmatimonadota bacterium | reverse complement strand
CTAGATGGTCACCGCGTGATTCTCGTTGTTCCACACCTGATCTAGCCGCAGCATCGCGCGATGTCCGGAAATTTCCGCGTACTGCGAACTAAACGTATTAAAACCCACAGAGATCTGCGCAGTGCGGCCCTCGGAAAAGACGAGCACAATCGACGCGGCATCGTCGGTCTCCAAGCCCAACTGTTGTGCGGCAAACACCCGCTCCGGCTCCTCGCCAAATATGAACCGCGCGTGGTGAACGTTGTAGCAGGCCAAGTCGTAGATACTGCCGCCACCTTTGGCCTTATTGAAGCGCCAATTCGACTCGGGCGTGCGCTCTTGGAGCGAGGCCCCTGAACTGGTGCAAAACGTGCTCCGCACGCCGACCAAGTCGCCGATCTCACCGGCGTCGAGCATGGCCTTGGCCCGCAAGTGCATGGGGTGATGGCGAAACTTAAACGCTTCGGCTACGAGGACGCGGTTTTTCCTGCCGGCTTCAGCAAAGGCCGCTGCTTCGGCGGCGTTTTGGGTGAAGGGCTTTTCGCAGAGCACGGCTTTTACCCGCCCCGAATCGCAGATCTGAATCCCAGTCTCCGCGTGAAAAGCGCCCCAAGTGCAAATGATGGCAATGTCGAGCTCGGCCTCGTGGAGCATGGCGTCGAGCTCAGTATAGCGCGCTGCAACGCCAAACTCCTCGCCGTAGCGCGCTAGCTGTTCCTCGGACACGTCGCAGATAGCGACGAGTTCGGCTTCGGCGATCCGCTGGCAGGCCTTGCCGTGAGCGCGGGCGATGCCACCCGTGCCCACGAGGCCGACGCGATAGGCCACAGTATCCTCCTCGCGGTTGGTGGTTATACCTGTGGACTCAGGTCTTTGGGTTCAAACAGCCGCGGCCGCAAGTAAATGGGCGCTCCGAGGCGCGTCACCAGCACCATGCCGTCGCTAGGTCGGCAATCGAGCACCCACTCGCCAGCCTCGGTCTCAATGTACAAGTTGGCGTGAAAGGTGTTGTCCTTGATGCTGTGGACGACGAGGTGCTGCACCTCGCCTTGCAGTTTCTCCAGCATCGCTTCCAACAGATCGTACGCGAGCGGGCGCGGGAAATCCTCTTCCCGCATGGCCCCGACCAACGCCCGCGCCTCGCAATGGCCGATGATGATAGGCAACGGCGGCACATCGTCGCCTTTAAGCACGACAGCTACCCCATCGGCACCAAAGTCGCGCACATCGACAATTTTGGCGGGAATGAGGTCAGCAGGGGGTTCTCGGCCACAGGCTGCCATTGCAAGGGCCGCCAAGGCCACGAGGAGCCGTTTCATTATATTGCTCCTTTTCGGTTTGAGTCTTTTGCACACGGCCAATTATAGGGGCTGTGGCCACGGCCTGCAAAAGTGAACGGGACGGCAGCGGCACAAAAAAATGAAAACGCACGGGAATGAATAGAATCAATCGATGGTCTAATAGGTAATTCAGCTAATCAGAACTGACCAGTCAGTTCTATTGACAAAGATCGGGACCGCATCTATATTTTGAGAACTGACCAGTCAGTTCTATTGACAAAGATCGGGACCGCATCTATACTCTCGGCGACACCCGCCAAAGAAAGGAATCCCGTGGACAAAACACATACAACTAGGACCTGCTCCAGATGACCGCTCGCCAATATGCACTGTCCATCAGCAGCGTCTTGCTCCTCGCGCTAGGCTGTGGCGAGGAGGAGGAAGAAGCACAGGGCACCCAGCGCGGCGGTTGGGGCGGGCGCGAAGCAGCGGCCATTCCGGTCAAAGGCGAAAAGGTCACGCGCGGCGACATGAGCGCCTACATCGAGACGTATTCCCGCCTCGAAGCCGAGCGCCGAGTCAGCGTCTTGGCGCGCACGACCGGCCTAGCCGAGGAGCTCGCGGCCGAAGAGGGCGACCTAGTGCGTCAAGGCCAAGTGATGGTGCGTCTCAACAAGGACGAACTGCGCCTAAACTTGCGCCAAGCCGAACAGAATTTTGCCGACGCCAGTGCCAACTACGACCGCATCAAGGCGCTGCACGAGCGCAACATGGTCAGCCAATCCGAATACGACACGGCTCACCTCCGCTTGGACAATGCCAAAATTTCCCTCGAAGAAGCCCAGCTCAATCTCGCGTACGCAGACGTTACCGCGCCGATTGTCGGCGTCGTCACCCAGCGGTTAGTCGAAGTGGGCGACTTAGTGCGCGGCAATCAAGAAGTCTTTGTCATCGCCGACCGCGACCCGCTGTTGGTGCGCATCTTCGCGCCCGAGCAGCGCATGTACCAGTTGCACCCCGGCCAAGAGGCGACCATCGCGGTCGAGGCCCTGCCCGACACGAGCTTCCGCGGCCGCATCCGCATGATTAGTCCAGAGGTCGATCCCGCCAGCGGCACCGTCAAGGTCACCCTCGAAGTCGCCAGCGACGGCTTACTCAAACCGGGGATGTTCGCCACGGTGCGCATTATTACCGAGCAGCGGCCCCAGACCTTGATTGTCCCCAAGAAGGCCCTAATCCTCGAAACTGACGAGGACGACGTCTTCCTCATCGAGGACAGCAAGGTGCGCCGGGTTGCCGTCGAGTTGGGCTTTGTCGAGGACGATCAAATCGAGATCGTCTCCGGCCTCAAAGAAGGCGATCAAGTAGTGACCGTTGGCCACGAGGGCCTGAAAGACGGTGCGGCCGTGCGGCTGGCCGGCGAGGGCCTACCGACCCCAGAAGAGTTGGCCGCCTCAGAGTCCGCTGAATCCCGAGGCGGAGGCTTCGGTCCGCCCGGGGGTAGGGGCGGCTGGCAGGGCGGCGGCCTGCCCGACAGCTTGCGCCAAATCATCGCCGAGTACCGCCGCCAAGGCAAGCCTTTGCCCGACAGCTTGCGCCAAATTCTGCGCGCAATGCGCGAACAGGGCGGCGGGCGCGGGCAAGGTAGGGGCGAAGGTAGAGGTAGGGGCGAAGGCAGGGGTAGAGGCCAGTGAAACTAGTCGAGTTTTCCACTCGCCGCCGCGTCACAGTGGCGATGCTGATGGTGGCGATCATCGCCTTTGGCGGCGTGGGCTTTTCGCGCTTAGCCGTCAACCTCCTCCCCGATATAACCTATCCCACCATCACCGTCCGCACCGATTTCGAGGGCGTGGCCCCCCTCGAAATCGAGCGCCTCATTTCCGAGCCGGTCGAAGGCTTGGTCGGCGTGGTCAGCAACGTGGTCCGCGTCTCGTCGATTTCGCGGCCGGGCATCTCAGATGTGGTCGTCGAGTTCGGCTGGGGCACCAACATGGACTTTGCCTCGCTCGACATCCGCGAAAAGCTTGATATGGCCAACCTGCCGCGCGACGCCGACAAGCCCATCCTCTTGCGCTTCGATCCCTCGCTCGACCCCATAATGCGCTTGGCGTTTTACGGCAATTTGAGCCTGATGGAGATGCGGCGCATCGCCGAAGAGCGGCTGCGCCCCGACCTCGAAAGTCTCGAAGGCGTAGCGGCCGTCCGGATCAACGGCGGCCTCGAAGAAGAAATCCAAGTCGAAGTCGAAGCCCAGCGCCTCGCCTACCTCGGCATCTCCATCAACCAAGTCACCAGCCGCCTCGCCGCGGAAAACGTCAACCTAACCGGCGGGATGCTCAAGGACGGCGAGGCCGAGTTCCTCGTCCGCACCCTCAATGAGTTCCAAGGCATCGACGAGATCGGCGAAATCGTCGTCGGCCAGATCGACCGCGCGCCAATCAAGCTCAAGGACGTGGGGCGCGTCTTCCGCGGCCACCGCGAGCGCGATCTCGTAACCCGCATCAACGGCCGCGAGGGCGTCGAGGTCTCCGTCTTCAAGGAAGGCGACGCCAACACCGTTCAAGTCAGCGCGGCAGTCCAAGAGCGCTTGGACGAATTCCTCGCCGAGAATGCCACGCTGCTCCAAGACAGCGGCATGGAAGTGGTCTTCAACCAAGCAATCTTTATCCAGCAGTCCGTGGACGAGGTGCTCAACACCGCCATCATCGGCGGCATCCTCGCCGTCATCGTGCTTTTCCTCTTCCTCCGCGACCTCAGCCGCACGGCCATCATCAGCCTGTCGATTCCCCTCTCAGTGGTGGCGACCTTTTTCCTGATGTTCGGCTCGGACGTAAGCCTCAATATCATGTCGCTGGGCGGGCTGGCTTTGGGAGTCGGGATGCTGGTTGACAACTCCATTGTGGTCTTGGAAAGCGTGCAGCGCTACCGCGACCAAGGGCTCAATGTCTTAGCAGCCGCCGTGCGCGGTGCCAGCGAGGTCGGCCGCGCCGTCATCGCCGCCACCACCACCACCATCTGCGTGTTTTTGCCCATTGTCTTCGTCGAGGGCGTTGCCGGCCAGCTCTTCCGCGATCAGGCCCTGACCGTCACCTATTCGCTGGTCGCCTCGCTAGTGGTCGCCTTGATGCTGATCCCTATGCTCTCGTCGCTGAACCTCGAGAGCATGATTGCCGAGAAGGAAGAGATTGGCCCCAAACGCGGCCTCCAAGGGCCCGCGCTATTCATCCGTCTGATCCGCGCCATAGCTCGCGGTGCCGGCCGCGTCTTCTCCACTCTGCTCTTCCCGCTGTACTGGCTCTTCGACCTCGTCTTCAACGCGCTCAACAAAGCGTATCCGCTCCTTTTGAGTTGGGCGCTGCGTCGGCGCCTGATAGTCATCGCCATCTTTATTGCGATAGGGGCCTTAGTCCTCGAACGGGCGCGCAGCCTAGGGCTAGAGCTGATCCCGGAGATGAGCCAAGGCGAATTCCTCGTTGATCTCGAATGGCGCGCTGGCACCCCGCTGGAGCAGACCGCGGTCCAAGTCGCCGCCATTGACCGGCAGGTGCGCGGTCTCGATGGCATCGCTTCGGTCTTTTCCCTCGTCGGCAGCAGCGCCCAAGCCGGTGGCACGGCCGCAGATAAAAAGGAACACACCGCCCACCTCCTCGTGCGGCTCGCGCCGGAGGTCAGCGAAGAGGCGGCCATCGAAGCAGTGCGCGATCTTCTCGGGAATATCCCCGAACTAAAGTTCAAATTCTCGCGGCCCGCTTACTTTTCCTTCCGCACTCCGGTAGAGGTAGAAATCCGCGGCTACAGTCTGAGCACCCTCGATCTGTTGGCCGATGAAGCGGTCGAGCGAATGCACACCATTCCCGGACTGACCGACATCCGCTCGAGTACGGCCGGCGGCCAACCTGAAGTCCAGATCGTCTTCGACCGCCGGCGCGTCGCCGAGCTGGGCACCACCGTGCAGAATATCGGCGAGTTGTTGCGCAACAAGCTGCAAGGCGATGTCGCCACCGAGCTGGCGCGCCGCGACCGCAAGGTCGATATCCGGGTCCGCGCGCTCGACGAGGAACGCCAGACCGTCGCCGACCTCAAGCAGATGATCGTCAGCCCGGCCTCCTACGCCGTGCCAGTCGCGCTCGAATCGGTCGCCGAAGTGCGGGCCGTAGATGGCCCCGCCGAGATTCGCCGCCTCGACCAAGAGCGCGTCGCCG
>JAPOYQ010000571.1 GCA_026706505.1 Gemmatimonadota bacterium | reverse complement strand
GCACCGTGTGGCTCTGGCACCAGGACTACGGCTACTGGCGCTATGACGGCGTCGACGATCGGTTGGCCTCTGCGCTGGTCATGTTGGGTCCGAATACGCGCAACAACGGCAGTATCGCGCTGGTGAAGGGTTCACATCGCTGGGGCGTGCTGGACCACTACAGCGACGAGATCACCACCAGCTACAAGCAGTGGTGCATCACGCCGGAGGCGCTGCGCGAGTACATCACCGATGAGTCGATGATCATTCCGATTGAGGGCGACGCTGGCGACGTCTGTTTCTTCGACTGCCGGATCGTGCACGGCTCGAACCACAACTTCTCACCTGCGCAGCGCTACAGTCTGATCTACGCCTTCGCCGCCATCGACAACGTGCCGAGCGGCGTCGAGAATCCTCGTCCCGATTGGGTAGTAGCACGGCAGTTCGAGCCGGTTACCGCTGAAGTGCCGGGTCTTGGAACGGGAGTCGTTAGGGCCAGCTTTTGAACGCTTGCTCTGACGAAGTCCGGCCTCGGTGCAATATGAAGCGCAAAACAGCCTACAACCCTCTGTTGCGCATTGCCGTCTTTCAAGTTGGCATTCTGGTTCTGGCTTTGGTTCGCGTCGCAGCACCAGCACCTCCAGAGCATCCCTCTCTTAGGGTTCAGCAGGGGCAGGCGATTGCGGTGACGGAGATCCCGGTTTGGGGAGACAGGGAGCTCCTTCTCGGAGGGCGAGTACATGAGGTCGAGCCCGCGGCCCACCGGGTGGCCGTCTACATCTGCGTCGGCGGTGGCTGGTGGACCAAGCCGACATTCGCCGAACCGGCAACCGTCATTGAGCCGGACGGCACCTGGACGTGCGATATCACCACCGGGGGACTCGACCACGAGGCGACCCGCATCGTCGCGTTTCTGATCTCTGCCGACGACTCTCCGCCCCTGATGCAAGGTGAGAGTGAGTTTCCCGCGGCACTGTCTCAATCCGTTCTCGACGAGGTACAGGTGGTGCGTACCTACCGTCGACGCATCGACTTTGCCGGTCTCCAGTGGCACGTAAAGACCGGTTCCGCCCCCTTGGGTCCTGGCCCCAATCACTTCACCGACGGAGGCGATGCTGTTTGGGTCGATGGAGAGGGTCTCCACCTCACACTGGCGCAGCGCGAAGAGGGCTGGCAGGCGACCGAGGTCATCTCCGACAGGACCTTTGGCTACGGGACCTATCGGATTGTGCTGCGCGCGGCCGCCGAGGATTTCGATCCCCGCGTGGTATTCGGGTTCTTCACATGGGACGACTTGGCGTCCCAGCAGAGCTATCGCGAGATAGACATTGAGCTGTCCTACTGGGGAGTTGTCGGCGGGCCGAATGCTCAGTTCGCCGTTCAGCCATACACGCTTCCGGGGCATCGCTACCAATTCGATGCCCGCTACGGAGATCGCGAATCGATCCATACCTTCACTTGGGTGCCAGACCGCATTGACTTCGCGAGCATCGCCCAAGGAACCGGCGAGCCTGTTGAGCAGCGCTGGTCTTTCCATGGAGATGGCGTCCCGGAGACCGGAGCCGAGCAAGTGCGGATGAATCTGTGGCTCCTGCATGGAGAGGCACCAGCCGATGGTCGCGACGTCGAGGTCGTCGTCACCTCTTTCAGCTTTGAACCACTGGCACCGATGGAGACGGCGATTGCCGACGAGCGCGATGTCACTCCCACAGCGATCTCGCTGGCGAACTATCCCAACCCCTTCAATGCAGTCACTGCCTTGAGCTACAGCGTCCCAACTCCAGCGCACGTTCGTCTGAGCATCTACAACATTACGGGACAGTGCGTGGCGACTCTCCTGGACGAGGGCCGATCAGCGGGAGAGCATTTGGTCCGCTGGTCAGGAGTGAATAACAGAGGAGCGCCCCTGGCGAGCGGGGTCTACGTAGCCCGCCTCCTAGTTGGCCAGAACGCGTTCGTTCGACGGATGCTGCTACTGCGGTAAGCCGCTATGCCGAGGCACCCTTCCGAGCCGGGCACGGCACAGAGGAGATAGAATGGCGGAATTCTGGTTTAACAGGATGGCCGAGCACTGGACGGTGCCGCAGCGGCTAGATTTGGTCGAGCACGTGCGGCGGGGTCGGGTGCAGCTAGTGCAGATGGGGACGTACGGCCCCATGTTCTACGGCTTGGCCGACGATGCAGAGGTCGAGCGCAGTTGGGCGGGCATGCCCCTCGTTGGCATCGAGGAGAATCTGGCCTTGGCTGGCGATCTCATCCCGCGCGTCCAAGAGGCTGGAGCCAAGGTGGTGGGGCAGTTGAGCATGGGCTGGATCTATGGCGATCACGAGACGGGCAAGGGGCTGTTTGGCAATTGGGCGCGGATCTGGACCGAGGATTTATTGGGACCGCCCCCCTGCGATGAGGTGGCCGCGGCCCTGCAGCGCACAGTCGGCGGAAAACTGCGCTGCTGGCCCATAGAGGGTAGGCCGTACCGGACTTATAGCGGGTGTATGTGCAATCCCCATTGGCTGGCTCTGTTGAAGCCCATGGTCAAAAAGGCCATTGAACTAGGCATGGACGGCTTTAACGCGCACCACAACTTCGAGCAATTCTGCCAGTGCGCCCATTGCCGCCACTATTTGATGGAGCATTTGGCCCGGGAATTCAGCGACGACGAACTGCACCGCGGGCTCGATCCAGCCGGGCCGCCGGCCACGGCCGAATACAGTGCCCCCATAGCCGTGCGCGCTGCGGCACCGCGGGATTTGCGCCAGCGGATCGAGCGCTTGCTGGCTCGGTTGGTGTCCCGGCGGCGCAAGGAATTCTTCGACGAGTTGTTCGTGGACTACGGCCGCGCCCTCAAGCCGGATTTGCTACTGGCCCAGTGGTACCACAAATACGAGTTGTCGGCCTGGGACGAGCGCTGCCTGCTGCCGGATGAGGATTGGGCCCAAGGCGAGGATTATATCTGGTACAGCCAGGGTGGCAACAAGAACTTCAGCAATGTGGACCAGGGGCACCTGGGCGATACGGGCTTGTCAGCGCGCCATGCGTACGCCATGAGCGGGGGCAAGCCCATGGTTCTCAACAAGTACGACGGCCACCGTCTGCGCCTGTCCATCGCCGAGGCGGGAGCCAACCACAGTGCGGCGCTGGCCTTTCACTGGGGCCAGGACGCCAATAGCGATTACGCCCTAGAAGATTACATGGGGCCGGTGTGTCGCTATCAGCGTTTTTTGGCCGACCACCAGGAATTGATCCATCCGGCCCGTCCCTGGTCGCAGGTGGGCTTGGTGTACCCGCGCCGGGCCGAGCTGGAGCAGGAGGAGGACTGCGTGGAGCCGCTCAAGCAATTGGGGCGCTATATGGAGGATGGCCACGTGTTGTTCGACATGCTCTTGGAGTCCCAATTGGTGGCCAAGGGCGACGAGTACGCCGCGCTGGTGCTGCCCGGAATCGAGCGCCTGACAGCGGCCGAGGGTGCCTTTTTGCAGCGCTATGTGGCCGGCGGCGGCAAGATGGTATTCGCCGGTGCGACCGGAGATCTGGATGTGGACGGGACGCCGCATGAAACGGGCTTGTTGGCCGACTGGCGGAGCGAGGCACCGGCAGGGGTGCAGTACCTGGGCGAACGGACGTGGGGGCCGGAAAAAGTGGCGCTGCGCTCCGAGCAGGAGGTGCCGGTCTATCCGGTGGCCCAGCGGGACGCGTTAGGACGGCAATTCCTCAAGGGCTTGAAGGACTTGCTTGGGGCGGCGTGGCTGGAGACGGACGCGCCGTGGTTCGTGCGGGTGCGGGCTTGGCGACCGGACGGCATCAAGGCAGTGGTCTTGCACTGGGTCAACTATCGCCAGGATGAGAGCAGCGATATTGAGGTGCCGCAGCCCGTGGGGCCGCTGCAGGTGAGGCTGGTGGTACCGGATGAGCAAAGGGTGGAGCGGGTTGAATGGCTCTATCCAGAGCGAGAGGAGGCCGTGGTTTTGCCGCATCACAGGCGCGCCGGACGAGTGTATTTTGAGGTGCCGAGTTTGATCGTCTATGGGCTGGGCGTGGTGTATTTGGATTGACTAATTTTTGGCGAGGCTCGACGAGAAAAATGTCAGACGACGAGGTGCCGTATCTGGTCGGCGCGCGATCGGCTGACCCGCACTTGCGCACCGTTTTTAAGCGTGGCGACATAACCGCCTTCGCCGTCGCTTTCGAGGTGCGCGATCGCGTTTATGGCGACGATGGCGGAGCGGTGGACGCGCAGGAAGCGGCGCGGGTCGAGCCTTTTTTCTAAATCACCCAGCCCCGCGCCGCACAGGTGGCTGCTGTCAGTGGCGTGCAGCTTGGCGTAGTCCCCGGCGGCCTCGATCCACAGAATATCCTCCGTCGCCACCGGAACGATCTGGCGGCCGACGCGAACGAGAAAGCGGTCTTGGGTGGTCGTTTGGCGCAACAGGCCCTGGAAGGAATCGAGGTTGATGCGTCCCTTGCGCTCCAATGCTCGACGCACGGCTTGGGCGAAGCGCTCTCGTGCGTAGGGTTTGAGCAAGTAATCGACGGCGTTGATCTCAAAGGCGCGCAAAGCGAACTTGTCATAGGCGGTAGAAAAAATGATGGCGGGCATGAAGTCGAGGTGGCCCAAGACTTCAAAACCAGAGAGCCCTGGCATTTGCACATCGAGGAAGACTAGGTCGGGCCGTTCGGCGTTTATGGTTTTTACCGCGTTTTCTCCGTCGCCGCATTCAGTTAGCACTTGGATCTGCGGGAAATCGGCCAGATACTCGCGGATCAACTGGCGGGCAAGGGGTTCGTCGTCGACGATGAGAGCTCTCATTACTGCGGCTCCAAGGGCAGAGAAAAATCGATTTGGAAACCGCCATTAGCGGGCGTCTGTAACCTGAGCTGAGCCTCTTCGCCAAAGAGGTGCCGCAGGCGTTCATCGCTGTTTTTCAAGCCGGTTCCCAGCGCTTTCAACTCCTCCAGCGACCGGCCGTTTACACCAATCCCCGTATCGCGCACGACGATCCGCAAAAGCCCCTTAGCAGCCCGAATCTGGACGAGCAGTTTGCCTCCTTCCGGCGCGGGAGCGATACCGTGCTTGATGGCGTTTTCCACTAGGGATTGGAGGATCATTGGCGGTATAGGAGCGTCGAGAGCTTCGGAGTCAATGTCTAGTTCGACGCTTAGCCGTTCGGCTAGGCGTTTATGCTCTAACTGCACATAGGCTTGAGTGAACGCCACTTCTTCGCGCAGCGGGACCAGTGGTTGTTCGGAACTGTCGGTGGCGTAGCGCAGGAGGTCGGCTAGGCGGGCGATCATGCGGCGCGCCTCCTCTGGATCGCGGGTGACCATTGCACTGATGCCGTTGAGGGTATTAAAGAGAAAGTGGGGATTGAGTTGGGCTTTGAGAATGGCCAGTTCTTGCTCGCGGGTGAGAGCGAGCAATTCGGCGGCCTGTCGCTCGCGCCAGCGTAGCTTCTGGGCCGAACGCACGGTGTGGTAAAAGGAAAACTGCACAAGGTAA
>JAPOYQ010000144.1:5280-5494 GCA_026706505.1 Gemmatimonadota bacterium | reverse complement strand
GCCGAGATTGGTCGCGCCACGTCTGCGCCAGCGCGGATTCACAGCGGCGACTTAGCGCTAACGGGCAGCTTGGCCGACCAAATCGCAGGCGAATTAGAAGAAGGCGCAGCCGTGCACATCGGCAAATTGCGCTTTGAGGTGCGCTCCACGCCCGGGCATACGGCGGGCGGGATCAGCTTAGTTCACGAGGAAATGGCCTTTGTGGGGGATGCAC
>JAPOYQ010000144.1:0-5270 GCA_026706505.1 Gemmatimonadota bacterium | reverse complement strand
CTTTTCGCTGGTTCGCTTGGGGGCACTCGCAGCGTGGTCAACTACCGGATGCAGCGCCAAGCCGTGGCCGAGAAGCTACTCGGTCTAGACGCAAACGTCGCGCTCTTTCCCGGACACGGACCCGCTACTACTGTGGGGGAAGAACGGGAGCACAATCCGTTTTTCTTATAAGACGCCAAAACGACGTTGGGTCGATTACGGGGAGTCTGCCGCTGGTCGGGGGCTTCCCGTTTCTTTGTCCTCGTTGAGCGCCCAGTCGTAGTTGTTGTATTCGATGGCTATATCTTCGGTCAGCCCAGCGGCTAGGTCCGGGAGAAGGTACGGGCGCAGGTAGTTGACGATGGTGGGCATGTTCTCGGGGTTGGGACGGTCGGGTGGAAACCAAGCCGTGAAATCCTCTCCGTACCAGTCGAGTATTTTGGACAGGTGGAGTTGCTTTCCCTGCAGGCGTACGTGGTTGGGATTTTGGGCAAAGCGCGTTAGCGCCCGTTCCAAGCGGGCGTCGAGATCGGGGCCGGTAAAAGCCCGATTTTCCAGTTGTGGGCAACTCAGGGCCGCGCAGTTGACCGCAAAGTGAATGCGCGGCTCTTGGTAGGTTGGGCGGATAATTTTGTTTTCAACGTGATCCAGCGTCATCTCTTGTCCTCCAGCGACAAAGGTCTGGCGGTTGAAAAAGCCGCTGAGTGCAAAGGCATCCTTGACGCTGGCGATGGGATAGGCGTCGATGACGCCCTGCAGGGTAAAGGCGTTGTACGCATTGATCCAGTAGGCCAGTTCATGTTCGCGGGTGGGGAAGCGATCAGGATGGGTTTCGGGGCTGTAGCGACCGAGGCTATCGACGTAGGAGTCGAGCTGGGCTCGGTCTTTGGCTAGGGCAGCGTAGCGGACTAAGCCTTGGTCATCCACGTATTCTTGCAGCACTTGGTCGAAAGAGCTGTGGTCAAAGGGAGGGGCCGCGCAAAGGACGGCCGGGACGAGTAGCCACAAGGGCAGGAAATAAAGTGGGCGCATAATTTTTCCAATGGGTTAGGATGGTGCAAAGAATGTATGACTAGACCAAATTTTATGCTAATTACGGCAGATGACATGAACTGGGATGCGGTGGGGGCATTTGGGTGTCCGACCGCGGGAACAACGCCCAATATCGACCGCTTGGCTGCAGAGGGATTGCGATTTAAGCACGGTCATGTGACGATTGCGGTGTGCCAACCGAGCCGCTCGGCGTTGATGACCGGGCGCTATCCGCATCGCAGTGGGGGCGAGGGCTTTTATCACTTGCGCTACAAAGGCGTGCCCATTCTGCCCGCTATTTTGCGCGATGCGGGGTATGATGTGGGCATTTTGGGCAAAGTGACGCATTCGACGCCATACCAGGCATTTCAATGGGATATGGCGCATGATCAGGTCCATTTGGGGCAGGGACGAAATCCCGAGGTGTATTATCAGTATGCGAAAAACTTTGTGCAGAATGCCCTAGATGGCGCTCGGCCATTTTTTTTAATGGCAAATTCCCACGATCCGCATCGTCCGTTTTACGGCAATGACAAGCCCGAGTGGTATGGCGAACTCGATCCGCCGGCCGTGCCTCCCTCGCGCACGTTTGCGCCAGAAGAGATGATCGTCCCTGGGTTTTTGCCCGATATACCGGATGTGCGTTTGGAAATAGCCGAGTATTACAATTCTGTGCGTCGATGCGATGATACGGTGGGGCGATTACTCGACGTGTTGGATGAAGCGGGTGTAGCGGAGAATACCCTAGTGATGTTTTTGTCGGATAATGGCATGGCATTTCCATTTGCAAAGACAAATTGTTATTTGAACAGTACGCGCACTCCTTGGATGGTGCGCTGGCCAGCGGTTATCCAGGCCGGGCGCGTGGATGCCAAGCATTTTATTGCGGGGATAGATTACCTGCCTACGGTGCTGGATGCAATTGGCGTGGATATTCCAGACGGCGTCAATGGCAAATCGCTTTTGCCGGTGTTGCGGGGTGCAGAGGAGGCTGGCTGCGAGCAGGTGTTTACGCAATTTCACCAGACTTCGGCGCGGAGCAATTACCCCATGCGGTGCGTGCAAAATGCGCGGTTCGGTTACATTTTCAACCCCTGGTCCGATGGCGAGCGAGCGTTTCGCAATGAGTCCCAGAGTGGTCGGTCTTGGCAGGCGATGGAAGAAGCAGCGGCCAGTGATCCAGCATTGGCCGCGCGCAACCATTTGTTTACGTATCGCGTGCTGGAAGAATTTTACGACTTTGCCAACGATCCCAATGCGCTGAACAACCTGATTGATGATCCCGATTATGCCGATGAAATTCAGGGTATGAGAAATGCGCTTGAGGAATGGATGGTGGAAACAGACGATCCGGCACTCAACGCGTTTCGCGGTCGCGCATCGCAGCAGACACTGGATGATTTGATGGATCACCTAGCGGATGCGATTGGCAAGCGTGTGGATGAATAGTTGATGAACGCCATTCGACGAGAGGGGGCCATCCTTTGGGGTGTAGCTCTTTTGTGGCTTTTGGTCTTTGCGGCCTCCATGCTCTACCACACAGGCGGCCGCTTGGCCCTGCCGCTGGACGATTCCTTCATCTATTTCCAATACGCGCGGCAAGCCGCCCAAGGGCACTTCCTCGAATACAATACCGGCGCTGAGCCAACGGCTGGTGCGACTAGTCTGTTGTACACCTTACTGCTGGTACCGGGCTTTTGGCTCGGGCTGGATGAGATGGGGATTGCGCTGTACGCGTTGGCATTGGGGCTTGTGTGGCTGGGGTTGAGCGCTTGGTTGCTCCTGCTGCTAGGCCGCAAGTTGAGTGGTTCTTTTGGCGGCTGGGTAGCTGCGTTGATGTTCCTGTTATGTGGCCCACTGCTGTGGGGCTACTACAGCGGCATGGCAATCGGCCTTTTTGCCTGCGCCATCTTGCTGACTCTGTCTCTGTACCTAACAGAAGACCGGCGAACTCCACTGGCGGCGACCTTGTTGGTGTTGGCGCGGCCCGAGGGGATCGCCTTGGTCTTGCTGCTGCTGGCGCTAGTCGCCTATCGCCGGACGTTGAATTGGCAGTGGGGGGTGCCTTTGGGAGCGTACGTGATCCAGGCTCTACTGCTGGCTTGGTGTACGGGAGAAGCCGGGGCATCTGGGGTCGAGGCCAAATGGCGCTTTGCCGAACCGCACGGTTCGTTGCCCGAGCAGATCCGGGCCGTCTTTTTCGACTTCGCCGAATTTATCAAAGGAATTCTCGCCGGGTCGCTTGGCCATCAGACCAGCGTCAATTTATACGCGTACGACGGCAACTATCGCCGCATGGTGTTTGCTCCGTTTGTAGCACTCTTCTTTTTGGCGGAGCTAAGCTATCGGCTCTGGGGCGAGCTGTCCGAGAGGCGGCTCGGGGTGGCGGCATTGGGTGGAGCGTGGTTTGTCGGAGGCGTTTTACTTACCTGCACTCTCGTCGAATACGACGCCCACTTCAATCGCTACCAGCAGCCCTTCTTGCCGCTCTACATTCTCTTTGCCGCCTTGGGTTTGGGACGCTTGGACGCGGCTGGAGGGGAATGGGGCCGCAAGCTGGCGCGGGGGTTGGCTTGTTTTTTTGGCTTGTGGGGATTGATGTCGGTGGGATTTTTCGCGGTTGCGTACGGGGAAAATTGCAGCGATATCCGCAATCAGCAGGTCGAGCTGGCGCGCTTTATAGACGCCGAACTACCGCCCGATGCGCGCATCGCCGTCAACGACGCCGGTGCCCTGCGCTACTTCAGTGGCCGCCAAACTATCGACTTAGTCGGGTTGACTACGGCTGGGAACAGCGCGCCTTGGCGGCACGGGAGCGGGTCGCTGTTCGAGCGGCTGGAGGCTATGCCGCCGGATCAGCGACCGCAGTACTTCGCCATTTTTCCCAATTGGTTCAATTTTCCCGAAGGCCTCTTTTTGCAGCCGCTGCATCGCATCCGCGTTTTTGAGCCGTCGATTATAGATGCGGAGAAGGTGTTGTATCAGGCGCATTGGGCTGCTGGCCTCAGCGGCGAGGCTATCCGCAACCAGACGCTCTTAGAGGAGGGCTGGCGGGTGGTGGATAAGGTGGATGTGGCCGATTTGGCAAGCGAACACCTGCACGGCTACCAATCTACGGTGTGGGTGCCCGGTAGTGGGAAGGCGAATCTGTTGATGGCGCTGAGCGCTACTGACGATCCCCAAGCCGTGTACATCGATGGGGGGCGGACGGTAACGGGAGGCGAACGGATGGAGGTGGTGCTGAAGGATGGTCGACCGGCAACGGTGATCATGCGCACGGTTACGGGTATTGCTCAGCATTTTGCGGTGGTCGCTAATGGGAAGAAGATTGCCAACGTGGAGCTACCGGGGGGGCGGGGTCGCCAGTGGCTCGAACTAGCCGTCGGCCAGATACCGGCCTCAGATGTGCATGGCCGCATCGAGCTTGAGACGCAGCCGATCCACTTTGGCGGTGATTTGCGGCCGATTGTTTCGTTTCACTATTGGGTTTTGCAGCCGTGACGCTGCTGCAGCACCGGGGATTCCGGCTATATTGGTAGTATGCAGACCATAGGTATCGGCGCGGTGCAGCTAAGGCGGGAAGGAGCCGTTCTTTGGGCGATTCTAATCGCCGCTCTCGGCGTGCGCCTAGCCTATCTCTACCAAGCGGTTGACACGCCGCTCTTCGACGTCCTCTTGATCGACTCTGAGTTCTACGATCGCCGCGCCCGGGCCATTGTCGCGGGCGATTGGCTGGGCGATCAGTCTTTCTTTATGAATCCGTTTTACTCCTACTTTTTGGCCGCCATTTACACGCTTTTGGGCGCTGAATATTGGTGGGTTGCCTTGGTACAGGCGGCACTGGGGACGGGAAGCTGCTATTTGATCTACGCCTTGGGCCGAAAACTGTGGAGCGCGCAAATTGGGCTGTTGGCCGCGGGCATGGCGGCGATCTACCAGCCGTATGTGTTCTACGACGGGGCACTGCTGACCGCCGCGCCGATTACCTTTTTGAATCTCGCGGCTCTGTATTGCTTGGCGCATGCGCAAGGTGCGGCGCGGTGGCTGTTGGCCGCAGGCCTGCTGTTGGGGCTTTCGGTTACGGCGCGGCCCACGGTCTTGCTATTTGTCGCGGCAGTCGCGAGCTGGTTTGTCGTGCAGTGGGGACGGCGCGGTTGGCGGCAGTGGGGGTTGGTGGCCGTGGGCTGTGGCCTCGTGGTGGGCACAGTGGCTTGCCGCAACTATCTCGTCGGAGGGTAGTGGCTTCTGACCACGTCCTC
>JAPOYQ010000107.1:2148-5497 GCA_026706505.1 Gemmatimonadota bacterium | reverse complement strand
CACCGGCGAGAGCGGCACCGGCAAGGACGAGATCGCCCAGGCCATCTTCCGCAACAGCGGCCGCAACGACCGGCCCTTTGTCAAGGTCAACCTCGGCGGCGTCTCCTCGACCCTGTTCGACAGCGAGATGTTCGGGCACGTGAAAGGGGCCTTCACCGACGCGCGGCAAGATCGCACCGGCCGCTTTGAATTGGCCGATGGCGGCACCATCTTCCTCGACGAGATCGGCGACTTGGCCCCGAGTTGCCAAGTCAAGCTCCTGCGCGTTTTGCAGGACCGAACCTATGAAGTGCTGGGGTCGAGCAAGACCCGTTCAGTGGATGTGCGGGTGATCTCTGCGACCAATCAGAACCTGCTAGAACTGGTCGGGTCGGGCACCTTCCGCGAGGACTTGCTCTATCGCCTCAACCTCATCGTTTTGCACCTGCCGCCCCTGCGCCAACGGCCGGATGACATCCCGCTGCTAGCGCGTCACTTTGCGCTGGGCGCGGCCCAAGCCTACCGCCGCGACTTGGAAATCGACGCCGCGGCCCTGAGCTGGTTGCAAACCCTGCCGTGGCCGGGCAACATCCGCCAGTTGAAGCAACTGGTCGAACGGACCGCGTTGATGAGTCCCGGCCGCGTGTTGGGGACCGACGACTTTTCCGCAGCTCTGTCGATGCAGCCCGAGGAAGGCCAGAGCGGGTCGAGCGACCTGCCAGCGCCGGGCACCATGACCCTCGACGAGTTGGAACGGTCGATGATCGTCCGCTGCATGGAGCGCTACCAAGGCAACATCAGCCGGGTGGCCCAGGCATTGGGCTTGAGTCGGGCGGCGCTGTACCGCCGCTTTGAGAAATACGGGATCGACCCTTGAGCCTGCGCACCAAACTCATCCTCTATCTGATCGGTATCCACCTCGTATTCGCGGGGCTTGCTGGGTATCTATTGCGCGAGGAAAAGTTTTGGCTATTGGGGATCGAAGCATTCTTCGTCCTATCTTTTGCAATCGGCGTGCGCTTGATCCAGCATTTTTGGGTGCCGCTCGATCTGATCCGCACGGGTGCCGAACTCATCGGCGAGCGCGATTTTACCAGCAAGTTCGTCGAAGTAGGCCAGCCGGAAATGGATCAGCTCGTGCGCGTGTACAACCGCATGATCGACCAATTGCGCGAAGAGCGCACGCGGCTGCAGGAACAGCACTACTTCATGGACAAGATCCTGACGGCCTCGCCGTCGGGCATTATCACCCTCGACTTCGACGACAAAGTCGCTCTAGTCAATCCCAGCGCTAGCCGCCTGTTGAGGCTGGCCGAAAGCGCGGTGGTCGGCCAGTCATTGGACGAGTTGGGCACGGCATTTGCCCGCGCCCTGCACGACTTGGCCGTCGGCGAGTCGCAGGTGCTGCCGGTGCAAGGGCAGCGAGTGCGCTGCCACAAGGCGCAGTTTTTGGATCAGGGATTTCCGCGCAGTTTTATCCTCATGGAGGAATTGACCGAGGAATTGCGCCTGTCGGAGAAGGCGGCCTACGAGAAAGTCATCCGCCTGCTGGCACACGAGGTGAACAATTCAACAGGGGCGGTCAATTCCCTGCTGCACTCGTGCCTCAACTACAAGGGGCAATTGCGGGAGGCCGACCGCGGCGATTTTGAAAACGCCCTGCAAGTGGCCATCGGCCGCATCGACCATCTCAGCGCCTTCATGCGCAGCTTCGCCGAGGTGGTCAAACTGCCGGCACCGCATTTGCAGCCCGTGGACTTGGAAGCCCTATTGCGCGACATCTCCCTGCTGATGCGCGCCGAGTGCGAGCGCCGCAATATCGAATGGGACTGGGATATTCAGGCGGACCTGAAACGCATCGCCATGGACGAAAACCAGATGGAGCAGGCGTTTGTCAATATCCTGAAAAATGCGCTGGAGGCCATTGGCGAGGACGGCAGGATAACCATTCGCTTGGGAAAGTTCCAAGACCGGCCCTTTGCCGTGGTCGAGGATACGGGCACGGGGATCGACCCGGAAGTGGCCGAGAGCTTGTTCACGCCGTTTTTTAGCACCAAGGAAAATCGGCGCGGCCTCGGCCTGACGTTAGTGCAGGAGATTTTGAGCCGGCACGGTTTTGCCTTTTCCCTCGAAAGCTCTCCGGATGAGCCGACCCGTTTTACCATCCGCTTTTGAAAAGCCAAGTTTAATGGCCAGCACCCGAGCGCTGCAGTTGATCTGCCCGAGCACGAGCTAAGCGGGCCTGTTCCGTTCGCCCCATTTTCTCGTAGAGGACGCCTAAATTGCGATGGGCTGTGATTGATTGGGCGTCGTATTTGATGGCCTGGAGCAGGGACCTTTCCGCTGCCTCGTAGGAGGCCTGTTGCATATAGAGCACGCCCAAGTTTCGATGAGCAGGGACAAAGTCGGGCTTGAGCCGGACGGCTCGTTCGAGAGCGTGGATTTGTTCGTCTGCTAGATTCAGATTGGCAAGGACGTGGGAGAGACTGTAATAGGTCTGGGCCGTCTCTCTGTTGTGCAGCGCCCGCTCAAAGGCTTGGCGAGCTTGTTGAAAGTCTTTTTGGAAGAAGAAGACATAGCCCAGGTTGTGGTGCGCCGGGTGGGCATTGGCTGGGCGGGGATCGTGCTTTAGGCTTTGCGCAAAAGCGTGCTGCGCTTGCTCCAAACGCCGTTGACTCAGGTAGAGTTTGCCCAAATTGAGCCAGGGTTTGGCGTGATCTGGGACTAGCTCTACTGCTCGCAGGAAGGCCGCTTCGGCTTCGTCGAATTTGCCCAGGTACTGGTAGGCCACGCCCAAGCTGTTGTAGATGTCGGAGTCGTCGGGAAATTGCTCTAGGCCGCGTGTAAAGGTCTGTACGGCTTGGTCGTAGTGCTTGTTGCGCAATTGAGTATGGCCCAGCAGCCAAGGAGAGCGCAAATGGTCCACCTGCCGGGGCTCCACCCCAGTGTGCACTAGGGCGAAGGCCGCTGCCAACAGCAGTAGAAAAACGCCGAGGCGCGGAAGGGCCCGGGTGCTCAGCAGTTCCTTCAGACGCCAAATTCCAGCCGCGGCAAAAACCAGTAAAAAGGGCAGGGCGGGCAAGCGGTAGCGAGCGCACACCGTGAATAAGAGCCCGGTGGATAGGTAGGCTAGAACGAAGAGGAGCGGCAGGGTATAGGCGGAGGTCCATCGCCAATGCCACAATATGCCTACCAAGGCAAAAGGCACTACGAGGCCAAAGCTAAACAAAAAGAGCCGGTAGAGGGGAAAGTGGGTCTCGTAGTAGCGCAGGTCCGCACTTACTGGGATTTCAAAAGCGTTCCAGAAGAGTCGAAATTTGCGATAGAGCAGATGGAGATAGGCCAGGGGATCGCGGTAGATAAATCGCAG
>JAPOYQ010000107.1:0-2138 GCA_026706505.1 Gemmatimonadota bacterium | reverse complement strand
CCTGTTGGAGGGGCATGAGTTCGAGACGTTGGAATTGGGCTCCTTGGCGCACGTACGGGGTGCCGTCGGCTTCGGGATTGGTGCCTATATAGAAGCTGAAGCCGCCCTGGAAGGGTATGGGCGTGCCTTGGACCTGATAGTTGCGCAGGAAAAAGGGGAGAAGAATGAGGAAGAAAGTCAGGGCTAAGGCTAAGGCCAAGGTGATCCGGCGCTTGGGAAGGCCACTAGCGCTCAGGTAGATCCATCCCAAGAGCAAGGGCAACAGCAGCAGAGTGTTGCTGCGTCCCATGACCAGCAGGCCCAACAGAATTCCGGCACCGACTGCGCTGCCGTAAGTCAGATTGGACGCATAGTGCAGGAGCAGGACCGCCAAGCCCAATCCGACGAGAATGACCAGCGTAGTGGCCAAGAGTTGGCCGTTGTAAAAGACGAAGGGCCAGTACCCGGCTGCCAGCAGACCGGAGACTAAGGGGATGGGATGGGGAAAAAGGTAGCTGGCCACGCGGTGGATCAGGACGCAGATAAGCGCGCCCAGTACGGCTTGGAACAGGAGAATGCCTAAATGGTCGAAGCCGATTCCTTTGAGCAGGGCGAGCAGGTACGGGTAGAGGGGGCCATGCACGTACATGTCCACTGCTGGGTCGAGGAGCCAGTTTCCCCGCAGGATTTGGGTGGCTAAGTGATCGTATTCAAAGGCGTCTATGACAAGCGTGTGGAAATAGGGAGCGTCGCGTATGGCCGCTAGGTAGAACAGACGCAATACCAAGGCCAGCAAGAAAATGGATAGAATCTGAAATTTGGTAGAATGAATGATAGTTTGGCGCATTACACCAAGAATGAATCAATATAGACAGTAGATAGCGAGGGTTGAGTTGATGCAGAAAAAAGCTCCTGTTTCCCACCCGTGAATGGCGCGAAACAGGAGCTTTAAAGCCCGGGCAGCCTGCCCAGGAGACGTTGCAACGGCTTAAATCGAGACCCCTAGCGGTCGAAACCGGCCTTGATATGCCCCCAACTGGTCTCTTCGGTAGCAGTAGCGGCAGACAGTTCTTCTAGTGCGGGCTCGACAGGTGCCATTACGAAGTCGTTGACGCCCTTACAGCAGCTCTCCGGCGACAAAGACCAGAAGCCATTGTAGGCGTGGTTTGCCTGTTCGACGTCGATATCACCCATGGTTACCGACATATGGATGATTTCTTCCTCTTCCAGGTCGTGGATAGACGAATTGTCCGGGGTCGCGCCTTCCCGGGGGAGGGCATCGATCGGAATGAGGCGGATCTCGTAGAAGTACGTCGATTCGCCGAATTGTTCACCCTCGAAAGACCAGCTCATGTCGACGAATTCGGTGTCGTCCGACAACCAAGCCAAATCGCCGATGGGCTCAATCGACTGATAAACCCCATCTAGTGGTGGTACGACCCACTTGTAGCTGATGTTGTTGACGGGATTCCCTTCGAGGTTTTGCTCTTCACTGGCAGAATGATCTGGGTTGATTTCTATCTCCCAGTTGTCATCGAGGCAGTGACAATCCCCAAAGGAGCGGTCGATGTTGTGGATATTATCGTAAATCTGGCTGGCGAGGTAGATCATGTTGGAATTCTCATTCCAGCCAAACCGGTGCCGGATATTGGCATCGGAGATATCGATTTCACCACGAGCCGCCTGCTGGAACTGGGCGGGATCAAAAAGTCGATCGTTAAAGATCGAATAAGGCGATTCGGGCAGGATGTCCCAATCGCTGTGTTCCCCATCTATGGTGGGAACTAGGTTATCGGGAAATTGCGCAGCAAAAAATAACTCGCCTGGTGGCAAATGTGCACTTGCCACCGAAATGGTCCCAAAGACGAGAAAGACACTGCACAAAATAGCTATCTTCCTTTTCATCTTGTCATGAACCTTTCAGTTAGAGGTAGTAGGATTCTTGAAGAGATAGGAGAGAGACCCCCCCTATCAACCGCGATTCAAGCCCGATCCTTATCCTAATTCCCCTCCTTTCTGTTCAAAGGACCACTGGAAAGATGCCCTAAATTAAATGTTAAAGGGATAGAATTGTCAAGATAGATTTCCGATTTCAATAGGCGACGGCAAAGACACCGCGTTGGGTGTATTGCTCCTCGGAATCAAGGGTCAATTCATAG
>JAPOYQ010000180.1 GCA_026706505.1 Gemmatimonadota bacterium | reverse complement strand
GATGGGGGCGTGTGGGACGAGAATGTTGTCGTGTACAAACAGGGCGAGGGGCAAATTGTACTTGATACTTGTACGGTTACAGTCTCTACCGGCTCAACGACGACGGCAACGACATACACCCGGATGCGCGCACCGTTTATAAACAAGGATGATCTCTATTTCAATATTTCACACGAAGGGTTCTTCAGTTCAATTGGCAAATTCTTCGGCATGCAGGATATAGAAATAGGAGATCCGTTTTTTGATGAACAGTTTTTAATCAAAGGCAATAATCCGGAGAAAATAAAGTTGCTATTCGCTGATGATAGGATACGGGATTTGTGCCAAAGACTGCCAGAGATCCATCTCTGGATTAAAGACGATGAAGGCTTGTTTGGCACTGATTTTCCTGAAGGCGTTGATGAGTTGCATTTTGAATGTGCCGGTGTTATCACAGAGACTGCATTACTAAAGTCTCTGTTCGGGTTGTTCTGTCTGATTTTAGAGCGTCTGGTGCAAATAGATTCGGCGTATGAAGACGATCCTCAAATTACATTGAAATAGTTGCTGTCGAATGAGAACTAAACTCATCCTCTTCTATGGCCCGGGATCTGGATCTGGGAAGTCTACACTTTCCCGTCATATCCATGATGTGTTACAGCAAAAGGGCGTAAGGACCAAATATGTTGCCGAAGGCGATGTCCTTCACCTGGATGCTTTTGCCCCTTACGTGGAGGAGGTCAAGAAGAACAATCCAGGCAATGTTGAGGTGTTGCTTTTGTCGTGCGAGCGCTTTATCGATGTATGCAATCAATCCGACCAAGTGCATGTCGTAGATTCCGTTCTTCCATGCATTGACTGGCTTGTTACTGCCCAGTGTACAAGACAGCAAATCAGACGGTTCAACAACCAGCTCAACCGACTCATGACAAAGCTAAATCCAATCCAGATTTTTTTGACAGGTGATACGGAGATATTCCTCAAACGAGCTGTAAAGGATCGAGGCGAGAAATGGGCGAGGAGTCTTACGCAAGAAAGATGTAACAGCGACGATATACGAGACCTCATCGCTTATTTCAATGAGATGGGGGAAGCCGCCTTCGAGTTGTTGGCCGAGTGGCCGTTCAAACAAATTGTGCTGGACACAGCAAAGAATGACCTGCTAACCTGTGCCGAGGAAATACTTCGATGCCTTGGTATTGATGGAAACGTTCATACAGGGCAGTTATAAGGCAAGAGGAATCCTACCGCGATTTCGTTGGTCTCAAGCGTTGCTCAACCGTTTTCGCGATTCGTCGATGACGGCCAAGTGCTCCTGCCAATCTGGTTCCCGTTCGGGGCCTTCCAACGCGTCGCAGGCGCGGAAGAATTCTTTGAGGCCGGCTAGGGATTCGAAGGGGTGGGATCGCTGCTGTTCTTCGAGCCGCTGGTGGGCGGCGACCCTGAGCCATTCGCTCAAGGTCATGCCTTCGCTCTGCGCCTGACGGACGAAGCGATCACGGTCTTCGTTGGGGATCACTAGCTGAACTCTGGCCACCGTTACCTACTCCTTTCCTATGCTAGAGGTCAATCTGATATAGAAATTATGGAAAAGTCAATGGGTCGGGCAGTTATATTCGATCTCTACGAGACGCTTATCACTGAAAATCACCCAGAATGGCATGTTGAGGCACCGACGCCGGGCGAGCGGCTCGGTTTAGCTCAGGAAGATTGTGAGCGCGAGTGGACTGCTCGCTACCAAGCGCGTATGACTGGGAAGTTGCGCCGCTACAGTGACGTGTTGAGGGAGATGTGCTGCGCTTGCCAAATTGTGCCTCCGGAAGAAGAGATCGTCTTGATGCAGGCGGAGAGATTGGCTGCGAAGGCGCGGCCGTTTGAACGAATGGATTCGCTGGTTGTTCAAACGCTACATGTGTTAAAAGAGGCAGGTTATCGCATTGGGCTTATCACAAATTGCGCCTATGATGAAATTGCGGCATGGGACTCTTCTGAGCTTGCAGGTCTGGTTGACGTGCCGATTTTCTCTTGTGTGGAGGAGTTAATTAAACCGGATCCTGCAATTTACGAACTGGCGTGTGACAGATTGGGCGTCGATGTTAGTGCTGCGGTTTTCGTAGGGGACGGTGGGAGCGATGAGTTGCGCGGTGCGGATACAGCAGGCTTGAAGGCGATTTGGGCGACGTGGTATATCGAGACGTGGCCTTGGAATTGGGTGGGAAATGTAGCTAAGACATCAGATACATTTCCTCGTTGTCGAAGGATTTGTGATTTGCCTGCCCTGATGGATGATATATACGGTTGATGGGGTGCTGTTGAAGTGTTCCGGGTGATTGTGTCGTGGGGTCAAATTTCCAGTAATATGGCGGGCTCTGGTGCCCCGTGCTCGGGACCATGTCGCATCGTGCCGGTTAGCTGCTCGACTCAGATGCGGCCGAGCGAGCCATTCGTACCAGATGGTTCGCAAGTCCCAATAGCTCAAGCGCTGTAACGGGATCGTCAAGATACGCGTGCTCATGAGCCCTCGGGTTGCGGACACCGGTGATTACCGCCGCGAACATCTCCATGTAACCGCGCTGCTGGTCCCTCTCTGATCGGGTAGTGAGATCGTTGAGTTTCAACACCGGGTTGTTTGGGGAGAAAGCGTTCTGCATCAGGTCCACGCCGTCGAGATGGCGCAAGCCGGTTAGTTCCTTCACGATATTGTTCAAACACTTGCATGCCTCCTCGACGGCTAGGGCGTAATAGCCATCAAGAAACAAATCTCGACTCGTACTCCTCAGTTCGTCATCGTCGACGATCTGGTCAAATGTCGGCGGTTCAAGCCCGTCGGCCGGCGAGGATGGCAACGAACCGGCAAGGCCAATGGCTCGCACATCTGCAGCGATTGCCTTCGCCATAGACAGTCCTCGACGACGGATATCACCTACTCCGTCGCTACTCGCTGCCATAGAGATGCTCGGCCATGCTCTTGAATATCTGATCGATCTGATCAGGAGATGCATCCGACGAGATATGGATTTGCACGTTGATGTTGAGGGCAGGCTCAATTCGGCGGGGCTGATCTGTTGTCTCATCTGTCTTGGACGCGCCGCCGTTTTTCGGTTGCGGCTTCGTTGCAGCCTTTTTAGCCACGCCCTTCTTCTGCGATGCCGCGGGCGACGTATTGGTCCGTCCAGCCTCGGGATCTCCTACGGAGATAAGGGTATAGAGAGCGGCCATGCCCAACGCGGCGCTCTGGCCAACCCCAGTATTTCGTCTGAACCAATTCGCCACGCTACTTGAATCCACGGGCGACGGATCGGGGAAGGCCGAACGCAGGGCGTCGGGATATACGTCAGTGAGCATGTCCTCGCAGACCTGCTTGTACGATTCGTCCTCCCGCCAAGCAGAGGCACGATCAGTTAGTCGTCCTTCGTCGTCGATGAGGCCGAGTGTCCTGAGCGGGCCGATTAGATTACCAGCCGAGGCTGCCGAAGTCAGACCAAGGACCGACTGCAGATAGTCAGCATCGACCCTACTCGGCATCGTCTGCTTGAACCGCTCACGCAGAGTCCACCAGTTCTTCGCCGGAAGGCGGGGGAATATGCGCTTGTTACCGTTGTCTGCCATCATTTTCTCCTCGAAGTATGGGGATCTCTGTCGTCGGGCGGTGATGTTACAATGCGGCAGTAAATCTCCGTTAGCAAATTTCAACCAAAAACTATCAAAGATAATTCTGTTTCGCACTCTATGTCAACGAGAGACAGCCAAAAGAGTCTACGGACCATTGTTTAGGCGCAGGCTCTGACCGGTCGGAACTCGAACGATTATACGGTAGTGATATAGTTTGAAATTTAGGGAAGGTACAGACGGAAACCCTGATACCGACGAGTATCAGTACCAGGGCTTTCTCAAACATCGTCTCTTATCTGGAATTGCCGTCAGGAGCAACTTACGGCGTCAGCATTTTGATAATGCGCTTTGCCAAATGATCATTAATCTCTCTATGCCGAGGAACAGGCTGAGAAAACTTAGTATGCGGATTTTGATACCAGTCGTGCTTGGCTCCGTGCCGAATGAGGATACAACCCATCTTTTCTAAAGTGCGGATTAAGTCTCGTCGCTTCATCCGATTTCCAACACAGCAGCCTCTCGCACACAAGGAATGTGACCACCTGTGAGCTCGCCGTAAATATCTCTCAGGTTTTCTCGCAGGTCTTCTTGGGTTTCGCCTTGGGTCCAATAGTCGGGATAGCGCTCTAGATAGCCAAGCCACATATCGCCATCCTGCCAGTAGATATACTTTTGATAATCCATTGCGTACCTCTCTCAATATGACCTTAGCATAGAATACACACCTCAGTACACCCCCACCACCACAGACTCCTGCAACTCCGTCAACAAACGCAAGCCTTTAACCCCATCCCAAGGATACGCCTCAATCGGCGCAGCGCGTTCAGCCTCGTCACGCTCAAGGAAACGGGGCATAAAAAATTCCTTGGTCAGGGTGGTGAGCATGACTTGGCCGGTCTCGCCGTAGCCGACCTTGCGCGAGGGGTCTTTGGGATCAACCAGCTCGATGACGGCGCGTGGCTGCGGCGGGTAGTAGGTGATGGCGTACTCGTCGGCCGGGTCAAAGGGCTTGGGACAGGCCAAGCCCATCAGGGTGTTGCCGTAGGTGGGCACAAAGGCGAGGCCGGGCACCAACTCCTCGCGGGCGAAGCGGTGGAACTGGGCGTTCATTTCCGTGCCGCCGCAGAAGATGCCCTTAATGCCGAGCTTGGGCAGGGAGACTTTTTCGCAGAGGGCTTCGAGGAGGCGGGGCGTGGTGAAGACGCACTGCACGTTGTCGTGGGCCTTGAGGATCTTGAGCGCCTGCTCGATGACGTGGGCTTTGTAGGCTTCCAACTCGCGCATCTTGCCGGCGCGGATGAGTTCGTTGACCCAGCGGGGATCGAGATCCACCATAAAGCACAAGCCGCCGCGTAGCTGAGCGAGATACTCGATGGCAAGGCGCAGGCGGCGTGGCCCCGAAGGCCCCAGCATCAGCCAGTCGGCTCCCTTGGGAAAACCCTCCTCGGACAGGCTCTCGCTATAGAGCGTGTAGTCGGTGTGGAAGTCGCGGATGTTGACGCGGTATTTGGGCAAGCCGGTCGAGCCGCCGGTCTCGAAGACGTAGATCGGCTCGTCGGCATAGGCTTTGGGCACCCACTGGCGCACCGGGCCGCCGCGCAGCCACTCGTCCTCAAAGTGGCCGAGCAGGGCCAAGTCGTCACAGGAGCGGATTTTTTCGCGCGGGTCGAAGTCGAGTTGTTGCGCGTAGGAGAGCCAAAACGGACAGCCGGTCTCGGGGCTGAAGTGCCACTCGACGATGGCGCGGACGTGGGCGTCGAGGTCGTCGCGAGCTGCGGCGATTTTGTCTGGTGCGACGCTCATTGGCTTTCTTCCGCGATGGCGAAGAGGGTGTTGCGCGAGGCGATGTACAGGACGCCGTCGCGGGCGACTGGAGTGGTGTACACGGCGCTGCCCAGATTGGTCTCGTGGAGCAATTCGAG
>JAPOYQ010000072.1 GCA_026706505.1 Gemmatimonadota bacterium | reverse complement strand
GCCGATCCCGCGCACCAAGTCAACGGCCGAGATAACGCCGCCCTGCAATCCATAGCGCTCCGACAAAGGCGTCAACCGCAGCGCACGTCCAGACCCCCACAGCCATATCGCATTGGCCGGCCGCTCCCCGCGAGCCGAACGGGCTGCATTGACCGGCGCGTCCGCGAGAATGGGACTGGCCGCATCCATGAGGGCGCGGATTCTCTCAGCTCCTTCACCCGCAGGCTCATGCGCGGCCATAGACTCGCCCATGATGTCGTGCGGCGGATAGGTTTCCACTTCTTCCGGGCCGTGCTCCCACACCAGCAAGTGGCGATAGCTCACCCCGGGATAGAAGCGCAAAGACGGTCCTCCTAGCTCGGCCGCCAAAGCCTCCACCAATTCGGCGGCTTCTTCGCTGTCAATGTGGCCGGCGCTGTAATCGACCAGTACGTCGCCCTCTCCGTAGATCAGGTTCATACGGAAGGCCACCCCGTCGTCGCCCAGATCGACGCCCATGCTCGCTGCTTCCAATGGCGCGCGGCCCGTGTAGTACACCCGACTGTCGTACCCGAGAATTTCGAGGTTGCCGATGTCGCTGCCCGGATGCCGCTGCGCCGGGATCATCTGCACCAATCCCCCGGCCCCCTCGCGGGCCAAGCGATCCATACAGGGCGTGGCGGCCGCCTCCAACGGCGTCTGCCCGTCCAGTTCGTCGAGCGGATAGTCCGCTGCTCCATCGGGCACCAACACCACGTAGCGCACGCTAGAGATCCTCCATGCGAATGAGCTTGACCGCACCCTGCACCGCATCGAGAGTGGCCACGGCCTGCTGCGCCCGCTGCATCGCGGCTTCGCGCGCCTCGTGAGTGACAATGACCAACGGCACTGAGCCACCCTCGAAGTCGCGCTCCTTTTGGATGACCGAGGCAATGCTGATGCGCTCCTCGGCTAAGATGCGCGCAATACCCGCGAGCACCCCGGGCTGGTCGCGGACTAAGACGCGCATAAAGTAGCGCATCTGCACGTCCTCAATGGGTACGACCGAGACGGCGTCCTCGCCCAAGATCATGTCGCCGATGGACGTGCTAGCGCCGGCGGCCTTGCGCTCGACCAACTCGACCATATCCGCCACCACCGCGCTGGCCGTGGGTAGCTGCCCAGCACCGCGACCGGAAAATACTTGCGGCCCCACCGCAGACCCCTGCACCTGAATGGCGTTGAATTCGTCGTGGATGTTGGCCAACAGCGCGTCCTCCGGCACCATGGCCGGATGCACCCGGGCCTCGACGCGTCCGTCCTGCTGCTTGGCAATGGCCAGCAGCTTGATTGCATACCCCAGCTCGCGGGCGTATTCAATGTCCCGACTCTCGATCTGCTCGATGCCCTCGCAAAATACGTCGCGGCCCGTGCCTGTGCAGTGAAAGGCAATGCGGCAGAGGATGGCCAATTTCTGCGCGGCGTCCATGCCGCTCACGTCCATAGTCGGGTCCGGCTCGGCATAGCCTTGGTCTTGAGCCTCTTTGAGGACGTCGTCGTAGTCACCCGCGCCGCGGCTCATGCGCGTGAGCATGTAGTTGGTAGTGCCGTTGAGAATGCCGTACAGAGACTCGACCCGATTGGCGACCAAGCCGTTGCGCAACGAGCGAATGATGGGAATGCCAGCCGCGACACTCGCTTCAAACATCAAATCCGCCCCATTGGCCAGCGCCAATTCAAAAAGTTCCTCGCCCCGCTCGGCGAGCAGAGCCTTGTTGGCCGTTACCACATCCTTGCCCTGCCGCAGAGCCTCGCTCACCCACTCAAAGGCCGGGGGAGCTCCGGTCAATTCCACCACCAGTTGCACCTCCGGGTCGGCTACAACTGCACCGGCATCCGCGGTCAACAGCTCCGGTGCTAGGGCGGGGCTGCGCGGCTTGTCCAAGTCGCGCACGGCCACGCGCCGCAATGCAAAATCCACGTGCTTGCGCCGCCGCAGCGACGCGGGCGCATCCTGCAACAACTCGACCACGCCGCTGCCGACCGTGCCCAAACCGATTAAACCCACTCCTATTGGCATGTCTTTGCCCAATTCCTTGTTTCGCATCAAGTTAAAAGCCTTAAATATAGAGGGCGACGCGCTTTTTTGGCAAGGTGCGCGCCCCGGTGGATGGCCGCACTAAGACACCCTATATTAAGGGGACACACGACGACTGGAGCCGACCATTATGGACCTCAAAGCCTTCAAATCGAGCCTGCAAGACCAGACCCCACCGGAGACCTCCCAAGCCCTGCAAGCCCTCTGGTACGATGCCAAGGGCGAATGGGACAAAGCCCACGAGCTAGCCCAGCAAGTACCCGACCCCATCGGAGCTTGGGTCCACGCTTATTTGCACCGGGTCGAGGGCGACGAAAGCAACGCCGGCTATTGGTACCGGCGGGCGCACAAGCCGCACAGCGAGGCGTCGCTGCCCGAAGAATGGGAGGAGATCGCCAGCGCCCTCCTCAGCGACTAACGCATCCGCGTCAACGCCCGCCAAGTGTGGGTCAGTTCCGCCCGATCTTGTGGGTAGGCCCAAGTCAGGGCACCGATCAGCACCACAAAGCACATCCCTCCTACAGCCACCTGCAAAAAGTCGCCGCCCAAGTCCGCGCTAACCCAACGGCAGACCACAGCGGCCGCCCCGGCTCCTGCGCCGATTCTCAGCAAGCGGCCCCAAGGCATGAGCCGATACCAGCCACAGCGCAAGTGCCAGCCAATAGCCACCAACAAGAAGGCTACTTGTAAGTACGTCACCAGTGTGGTAGCCACGGCCGGGCCGAGGAAGGCCCACTCGGGATGCGCCGCCTGCAAATAGGCAACGAGCACCAAGCTCAAGCCGATATTGCAACACAGATCCCCCACGCTACCCCACAGCGCCCAGCGCGCCTTGCCCATGCCCACCAGCAGCGGACTGTACGCGGCACAGCGCAGTGGCAACACCAATAGATAGATGCGGAAGACCCAAGCCGAGCGGTCGTATTCCGGGAAGAGCCAACCGATCAGCGACCCAGCAAAAGCGAGCAGGAAGGCCGCCAGCGGCAACACCAACAGGGCTAGACGAGAGACCGCGCGCTGCCACAGCACCAGTATTTCATCGAGCTGGCCCTCTTGGAAGAACCGGCTGACTTCCGGGATCAACACGGCTGTCACCGCCGACAGCAGCAGGCTGATCGGCACCTCAATAGCCCCAAAATTGTACTCGGCAAACGCGCCAGCCGCGAAGAAGTGCATTACCACAAAGCGATCGACGTAGCGCGAGAGGCTACCTACTGCGTCGTTGAAGCCAACCGGACGCGTATAGCGCATCAACTCACCCAATCCTTCCCATTCCCACCAGCGCCCACCCCCCAAAGCCAAGCGCACCAGTCCGCAGATGGCGAGCAAGCGCAACACGCCCAACCCAGAAAACAGCGCCAGCACCTGCGCGGGCGTCCAGCCCAGCCATAGAGCACTCCCCGCACCAGTGACTAAGGCGCCACCCATAGCCAGTTGCAGCCAAGCCAAGTAGTGCTCGCGGTCCGCGGCCACCAAGGCCGTTTCGGCCCCGCCAGCGGCGATCACCGCAAAGAGATAGGGCAGAAACGGCAGCAGGTACGCGGCAACCTGCTCGCTATCGCCGCCTTCTTGCACCAACACATCGGCCAACTGCGGCCCCCACAACCACAGGCATCCAGCCAATATCAAACCCGACGCAGCCAAACACAGCAGTACTTGACCGACGAGCAAGCGCGGTTCGCTCCGCCGCGGAAAGAAGTAGAGCAAACTCGTGGGCAGCCCGAACAAAAACACCGGGATCAGCGCGTTGCCCACCACCCAGACCGCCATAAAAAGCCCGCATTCTTCCGCAGTCCAAGCGCGGGCAACCAGCGCATAGATGGCTATGAGACTAGCGGTATTGGCCGCGCGGCCAGCGGCCACGACGCCGATCTTGCGAGTCAGCCGACCTCGTCCACCCTGTCGATCCTGTCCATCCATGGTACTCAGCTTGACAGCGGCTGCGCCGCGCTGTATAACACCTTGCCCATCATTGAACTTTTCTGGTAAAAGGAGGTCGCTATGACGGTCAGAATCGGCTTTGTCGGCACGGGCGGCATCGCCAACCACCACCTACGCACCCTCGCCCAGCTCGACGAGGCCGAGTTTGTCGCCTTTTGCGACGTAGTCGAAGAAAAGGCACTCGCCGCAGCCAACGAGTACGGCGGCAAGGCCTATAACCACCACGAAACCCTGTACGACAGCGAGTCCCTAGACGCAGTCTATATCTGCCTGCCGCCTTTTGCCCATGCGCAACCCGAGCTAGCGGCCATTGAGCGCGGCTTGCCCATTTTCGTGGAAAAACCCGTAGCGACTTCTCTGGAACAAGCCCGCGCCGTGGAAGCGGCCATTCGCGGCCAAAACCTGATCAGCGCCGTAGGCTATCACTGGCGCTACATGGATACGACCGCCAAAGCAATCGAACTCCTCGGCGACGAGCCGGTGGGTTTTGCCCTCGGCGCTTGGACCGGCGGCATGCCCGGAGTGTCTTGGTGGCGGGTATTGGGCGAAAGCGGCGGCCAGATCGTCGAACAAACCACGCACATTTTCGACTTAGCCCGCTACCTACTCGGCGAGGTAGAAAGCGTTCACGCCATGGCGCGCACCGGCCTGATGGAAGACGTCCCCAACTACGATGTCCACGACGCCTCTGTCACCAATCTCCGCTTCCAAAGCGGCGCAGTCGCCAGCATCACCTCGGCCTGTATGCTCTCCGCGGGCGGGCATGTGGGCTTAGAACTCTACCAGAAAGACCAAGTCCTGCGCATCGCATCCGGCGCGCTCACTATCGACCGTCCCGGCGGCCAAGAAATCGTCGAGCAGGGCAACAATCCAACCCAAGCCGAGGATCGCGCCTTTCTCCAAGCCGTGCAAACCGGCAATGCCGCGGGCATCCGCTGCGACTATGCAGAAGCGGTCAAAACCTTAGCCGTGACCCTCGCGGCCACCCAATCCGCCATAGAAGGGCGCGTCGTCTCGCTTTAAGCTACTCGTCTTCGATCAGATCAAAGTCGTGGATATCCTCGCCGGCTTTGGCCGAGAGGATGTCCAGCGCGGCGCAGGCCCCGTCGCCGGCAGAGATAATGGCTTGGATCTTCTTCAGGCGGGTGCTCCAGCCAAGGACGTATAGCCCTTCGACCGAGGTGCGGCCATTGCGATCGGCCGCCAACCCATCGGCTTCTTTGGCCACGCCCAAGCTTTCGGCCAGCGGGTTGCTCGGCCCGGTAACCAAGATCAGATATTGAGACTGGTGGCTTTGGCCATCAGCGGTTTCGACGACAAACCCCCCCTCGCCCTTTTCAACGCTGCTGACTTCGACGTCCTGAATCTCCCCACCAAAATCGCGCACCTGCTCGCGACCGATCTGTTGGAACTCAGGTCCGGCGATCTTGGGGATGCCCAAATAATTGTACAGCATGGCCTTGTGCATGAGGGTCTTGTCTTAGCCGAAGACGGTGACGCTCATGTCGTTTTTGGCGAGAAAGAGCGCGG
>JAPOYQ010000411.1 GCA_026706505.1 Gemmatimonadota bacterium | reverse complement strand
TCTGGAAGAAAACTGATTAGACACGGTATGTAATTTCGCTATCGTTTTACCAAATATTCTTGCTTGGTCTACATCTAGGACATTTTCTCCTTTAGCCCAACTGAAAACAACAGCATAGCGAGCTCCTTCTGGGGCAGAAATGATGCTGAATAGATCTCCATTAGAACGTGCAAGGGGGATTATTACAGGTATCCTTTTCTTCCATAAGAATTGAAGCCATTCTAGTTCAAATAATAATTCATCATCAGATTTAATATGAGCTCTATCGGGACGGGAAATACGAAGCGAAAAGTATTCTCCATTTGAGGTTATCTTGTACGTGTCATTATCGCCTGTTTTTACTAATCGGCAATCTATCGGTGGATCGAAACCGTATTCTTCATATAGAAGATCTGCTAGGAAATCTGGAGAAATCAGCGATTTAACAGTGGGAACTTCGTTCATATGCCTCCTGAATCGGCGAAGCCGGAGTCTAGTACTCCAAGTACTCCTGGCCAAGCATCAGGACGGGAATCTATGCCAATCCTCATCCCTATTCTCTTCATCAGTGCTATGGACCGTTCGTTTTTGTGATCCGTCCTTGCCCAGACTGCCGGAACCGCGAGTTCTTGAAATGCAAAGGCTACTAAAGCCCGAACCGCCTCAGTTGCATAACCTTTACGCTGGGAATCAGTTTGTAGTGAGTATCCAATTCCAGTCACTAGCGAATTGTGAGACGGTACTTCTTTATCTATTGGTTCCTGAAAGAGCCTTATCTGTCGTGGACTTAGGTAGTACGAGGTTAAACCTGCCATCCCAATCAGCGTCCCAGAATCTCTCAAGACAATAGCACGGTACCCAAAGGGTGGATTTTTGTAACTTGTCTGCTCGATATAGAATTCCAAAATGGACCTTCGCTCTTCGCAGGATCGACCCCATTTTAGGTCTATATCAAGAATATGATGGATATCTTGGAGATCATCTAACCGAAAACGGCGAACTACAACGCGCTCGGTAACAAGATCCGGTATATGAGAGGTTATCGGTTCTTCAATCAAAGACACTGATAGTTACCTTGTGTATCCGATATTTCGAATTACCCGAATCAACCCGTTTATTCTTCGCCCTGCCAATAGTCGTCGGTCCCTGATCTTGTTCATATATCTCTACCCCTGCCGATCTTATTTTCAAATGGTAAGTGATGTTACGCAGTCGATAGGGTTTGGTTTATCTTTTCTGTCATGGATAAAAAACTGTTAGACCTCTATAGCGATTATCTGTTGAGTTCGTTTGGCGCGACGACCGCCACCGGCCTTTCGTCTCTGTTGGATGGCCAAATCAGCCATGACCAAGTGACGCGCTTCTTGTCCCAGGCCGAGTACACGTCGAAAGAGCTATGGCATCAAGTCAAATCCGTGGTGCGCACCATCGAGCGTGAAGATGGCGTGCTTATTTTCGATGACACGATTCAGCCAAAGCCGCACACGGATGAAAATGAGTTGATCTGTTGGCACTTCGATCATAGCACAAACCGCTCGGTCAAAGGCTTGAATCTACTCAATTGCATCTATCAGGCCGGCGAGGTCAGTGTGCCGGTGGCCTATGAGTTAGTGCGTAAACCGATTCTGTTTTGCGATCGGCAAACGCAGCGGGTCAAACGCAAAAGCGAGGTGAGCAAAAACCAATTGCTGCGGCAGATGCTGCGCACCTGCCAGCACAATCGCATGCGCTACCGCTATGTGTTGGCCGATAGTTGGTTTTCGGCCAAAGAAAATCTGTTGTTTATCCGCCAGGACCTGAAAAAGCACTTTATCGTCGCCCTCAAATCCAACCGGACGGTCGCCTTGAGCCGACAAGACAAAGCCCACGGCCGCTTCGTGCGCATCGATACGCTAGACTGGTCAGACCCCACGCCGGTACCCGCCTGGATCAAAGGACTGCCTTTTCCCGTCCTGCTGCATCGGCAAGTCTTTACAAACAAAGACGATTCCACCGGCCTGTTGTATCTGGCCTGTAGTGATCTCGACCAGCATGGAGACGCCCTTGAGACGATCTATCAAAAACGATGGAAAGTCGAAGTCTTTCACAAAACGCTCAAGTCCCATGCCGCGTTGGCCAGGTCGCCGACCAAACGGGTCCGTACCCAAAGCAACCACGTCTTTATGGCCATCTATGCGGCGTTCTCGCTAGAGTGGCTGCGTATCAAGCAACGGATGAATCCATTTGCCCTCCGATCAAAACTCTATCTCAAGGCCATTCGACACGCCTTTGAGGAATTGCAAAAGCTAAAGGCTGCGTAACATCATTTATTTAATCAAGTTCGGATTGATCCTGAGGTCCATACTCTGGTATGGCCAAATGGGGCTGATTTTGATCCAGCCACTTTACATGATTGGCCTGAGCATCTTCCTGAACTTGAGCGCATGGGCAAGCGTTGGTCTCTCGTTGAGACGGAGGACTAATACGGCCTAGCCAAGAATTAAAGACCAGACAATGACTTTTGAGGCGGAATATGAGGAGTACGTAGAATGATACGGGCCATCACATCAGAGGACTTGCGAGATTGCGCGCGTCTATTCGTGAAGGTTTTCTCTGAATGGCCATACGAGGAATCGTGGAGCGTCACCCAAGCTCACCACTACCTCAGTCGATTCTGGAAGTTCGATCCCGAGCATTGCCTCCTCGCCCTCGACAAAAATGATGTGATCGGAGCGATGTTCGGATACTGTTATCCTTGGCAAGACCGAATCAACTATTACATGCAGGAACTTTTTATCGAGTCTGATCAAAGGCGGTCAGGTCACGGACGAAGACTGGTGCGTCATTTGCTCGACAAAATCGGGGAGTCGAAAGTATCCATGTCCCTAATTGCCAATGAGGCGACACCAGCAGCCGCGTTCTACGAGGAGCTTGGATTGCGTCAGCATAGATACTACAAGTTCTATTGTGGTACCGTGAAAACGAGCGTGGAATTTTGAGACGACTCAGTATACCGCATCGACCGATCCCGCCCGGGGTGCCAATCCATTCCAGCCGTCCGCCACGGCGCTCGTCTGCTTGAAGAGCTGCAAAAGCGGTTCCCACATGGCCTCGCGCACGCGGCTGGCCGCTTCCATGTCGTCGGCCATTAGGGTCTGCTTGAGTTCTCGGCCTCGCTCTTCTTGGATGCGCGCGCTCTCCTGTGCTTGGGCCGCTAGGGCGTGCACCGCATCGATGTGACCGTCGATCAATTCGGCCACCGGCGTGGTCGAATCCGTCTCGGTATTGTAATCGCTCGACGGCCTGAAGTTGGGCGGCTGGCGCTCGCCCTTGTCGTCGTAAAACGTATGCGTCGGCTGGATGTGCGGCGTCACCGAGAGGTACATGTAGACTGGCTCGTCGCCGATGGCTCGCACCGAGTGCGGCTCGTCGGTTAGGGCGTAGCACATTTGCCCCGGTCCAACTTCTTTTACCTCGCCGTTGATTTTGAACTCCACCCGACCCGATAGAATGATAAAGATCTCGTCGCCCAAATCGTGCGTGTGCCAGACGTCGAGTGAGCCTGTGCCTGGCTCTAAGCGGCAGAAGCGGGCGCGGATCTGCGGCCGCACCAGAATATTGCGGATATCCCGGCGACAATCGTACACTTCAAATCCCATGGCGTTTTCCTCCTTGAAAGGCAAGAGCGGATTCACTACCTTGCGCCGGCACAATCTAACGCCCGCTATACGCTTAGCAAAGGCCCGCCGATGATGCAGCGCTACTTCTTCGATTTGACCGGTTATTTAGACCTTGAGAGCGTCTTAGGGAATGCCTGATGGACGGATCCTTCGACATTACCGACGAACAGCTCGCCCACTTCGAGCGCAACGGGTTCTTCCTGATCCCCAACCCCGTCGGCGCTGAGGGTATGCGCCAGATCGACTTCCGGCAGCAGGAGGTCGAGCCGGAGTGGGAGCGCACCGAGTTCCCCGAAGGCTGCAACCGGCTGGCCTGTCAGTTCCTGATGATCGGCGAACCGCTGCTGCAGATGGTGGAGCATCCAGAGTTGGTCGAAGCGGCGCGGCGGATTTTGGACGCCGAAGAGGTACATGTGGGTGCCTGTGGCATCGGCGATGCCTCGAAGATTGTCAGCGCCGATGGCCGACCGCAGCGGCAGGTCCACTGGCACGTGGACGGCGGACCGGAGGTGAAACAGGTATCCTTCCGCACCGCCCTCGACCGCCACGACGCCAGCAACGCACCGCTGCGGGTGCTGCCCGGCAGCCAGCATCGTCCCCGCGAGGAGGTAGAGGCTGAATTGCTGCAGCTCGAACTGGTCACCGGCACCCACGACGAGGTGCCGACGCACTGCTTCGCCCGCCATCCTAGCGAAGTCGAAGTCGTCCTCGACCCACGGTGGACTTTGGTGTGGACGCCCTCGTGCTGGCACGCCACTGGGGTGAAGACAGCCGCCGGTCCGCGACGCGCCATGGGCTGGAACTACTTCCCGCTGGGCGGCCGCAAGCGCGATTTGGCGGCGCTGAAGCACCTACATCCCGACTGGCCAGACTGGCCCGAGGCGCGGCAGCGTCTCTGGGGTCTGGTCGATTGACTCAGGAACCAAAAAAAGGATACTTCCATGTCCGAACACATTACCATTCTCGGCGGCGGCAATACGGCATTTGCCACGGCTGCAAATCTGACCCTGAAAGGTTTTGAGATTACGCTTTGCGAATTGCCAGAATTTGGGCACGCGCTCGATCCGGTGCGCGACCAAGGCGTGATTCATTTGGTGGGGGTCGAAGAGACGGGGGTCGCAAAAATTCACTGCATGACCACGGATATTGAAGCGGCTCTGAATGCGTCTGACTTGATCCTGTTAATCGTGCCGGCGTATGCCCACAAACCATTTGCCATTGCCTGCGCCCCCCATCTCAGGCCCGAACACATGGTCGTGCTGATGCCGGGCACATTGGGCACATTGGAATGGGCGACGCTATTGCGCGACCAGGGAGTAGCAGACCTCGCGCTGGCGGAGGTGGATACCGCGCCTTATGTGTGTCGGAAAACAGCGCCGGATACCGCGACGATTTGGGGTACCGTGACGGGCTTGGGCTTGGGGGTGTTGCCAGCGACAGCAACAGATCGCGTGCGCGCTCGTCTGTCGCCGCTGTTCCCGGGCATTCAGACCTATCCCACCGCGATGGCCTGTGGTTTGTCCGCGATGAATCCGGTGGTGCATCCTGCGGGTGTGTTGATGAACGCAGGGCGAATCGAATATTCGCACGGCGAGTTCTATTTCTACGAAGAAGGGGTATCCCCATCGGTGGCAAAGACGATCATGGCCGTGGATGCAGAGCGGAGGGCCATCGCAACAGCTTTGGGTTACGATCTCATAGCAGCCGATGAAGCGTTTTTTCGCGCGGGTTTTGGCCCTCGGGGAGATTTGTGGGCAACGATTAATGGCAGCCTAATGCTTACGCAACTCAAAGCTCCCGGGTCGCTCGAGAGCCGTTGGCTCAGCGAGGATATTCCATACGGTCTTTCAACTTGGCACGATGTGGGCGCGCAATACGGCGTGGGCGCGCCTTTGATGCGCGGGT
>JAPOYQ010000504.1 GCA_026706505.1 Gemmatimonadota bacterium | reverse complement strand
CTCCTGTCCTGAGCTTGCTGGAGAAGTCTAGCATGGGAGCAAGGTGGCAGGTCGTTGGCCTCCCGCAAGAGTCGGTTGCTCCGCGGCCAGGGCGGCGCGGTCAGGCCGCGGGGCAAAGCCTTCGGCTCAACGGAGAAACCAGTTCGAAAACGGGGTGTATGCAGGTTGCACTTCCGGCAATGGGTCTGGGGCGGAGTCGTGACTACAGTTGAGCGCGGAGCGGAAGACGATTGGGGGCCACTGAGTGTGGTAGTCTGACGGAGTCGCCAAACGCACGGTCCAGTCTCAGCGCTCCTCCGCAATGGGTAGCGATTCGGCCTGTGCGTAGGCAGAGTCAGGATTCTGTTGCCCATGAGTCGTGCCAAAGAGTTCGAGCGAGTCTTGGATGCCGCTGAAGTCTGGAAGCAGCGGTGCCTTCTCGGCGCTGGATCGCTGTTCACTGATCAAGCTTTGTGGACACGCAAGAACTTCGACGAGCTGTACAAGCTCTACGTCGACAACCCGGATGAATCAGAAGGCAAATTCTTGGAGAAGCTGAAACGTCAACTTGATCCCGGCTCCCCGGACGCGAAGTGTCTTTGGGCTGAGATGGCGTGGGTATATCAGTTAACCCAAGGGCCGGAATCCTTGAAGCCCGCTACAAAGAGAGACCGTATTGCCCGAATTTGGGGATGGTCCGGGAGAGACCTCCCCGAAGGCCACGAGCTCCTCAGCGATAGAGTACTTGGTGCTGGCAAAGTTCGTACCGGCGTCGGTTGGAATACTGATGCTTGGCTTGGGTACGTGTTCTTCGTAGACGCAATGCGTAGTTGGTTCTCCCAAAGGGAATACAAGCGCCAGCAGTTGCTCAGGGATCCGTGGAAGTTCATGTCGTGGCTTGATGCCACGAAGTATGCCGCCAAACGCATGTTCCGGCACGCTTTGCTGTTTCTGCTTTTCCCGGACGACTTTGAGCCGACTGTCTCCACCAAGGACAAGGTCAGCATTGTCGATGGGCTGCGTCGGGGTCATGACTTCGACACCTCCAATGCGGGTGCGATCGATCGTGCACTGCGGGAAATCCGTAGCGGTCTAGAAGAGGAGCATCCAGGATTCAGCTTCTACAGTTCGCCAATCAGGGAACGCTGGAAAGGGGGAACTCCCAACCCCACTCCCGCCCCAAAGCCGGGACCAAGCCCAAAGCCAACCTATACCGTCGATGATGCACACGAGAGTGTTTTCGTCCCAAGAAGTGACTTCGATCGCATCCTCAAATCTATCCAGTCCCGAAAAAACCTTATCCTCCAAGGCCCTCCCGGCACCGGGAAAACTTTTGTTGCCCGCCGCATTGCTTGGCAGCTAATCGGCCGCAAGGACAACAACCCTATCGAGATGGTCCAGTTCCACCAGTCCTACGCCTATGAGGACTTTGTCCAAGGCTACAGGCCTACTGACAATGGAGGATTTGAGCGCAAGAACGGAGTGTTTCACCGCTTCTGTGAACGCGCACGGAAATCGGAAGCACCTTACGTGTTTCTCATCGATGAGATCAACCGAGGGAATCTTTCGCGGATATTTGGCGAGCTTCTCATGCTGATCGAAGCAGACAAGCGCAGCGACGAGTATGCAGTCCGCTTGACCTATTCTGATCACGAGCCATTCCACGTCCCTAAGAACGTCTACATTCTCGGAATGATGAACACCGCGGATCGTTCCTTGGCCGTGGTTGACTATGCCCTCCGCCGACGATTCGCCTTCGAGACCCTCAAGCCAGCCTTTGCGACAGATTACGGACGTGAGCAATTCAATAGGCACCTCAAAGCGAAGGGCGCGACCCCCGGGTTGATCGCTCGGATATCGGATCGGATTGGCCAGCTCAACAAGAAAATCAGCGAAGACAGGGAACTGGGCGTAGGATTCCAGATCGGCCACAGCTATTTCGTGCCCGACGACGGCGATGAGCCTTCAGAGGACTGGTATCGGCACATTGTGGAAACCCAGATAGCGCCGCTACTCCGCGAATACTGGTTCGATTCCCCCAAGGACGTCGAAGAGACATTGGCCGAACTTCGCAGTTGACGCTGACGTTGGACAGCATTCCGATACTCAACCTCTACTACCTGCTCTGCTACGCGTGGGATCACGTTCAGGAACGGGATACGACTAAACTTGCGGGATTAGAAGGCCTCTCGACGGCCCAGGATCTCTTGGGCAAGGTGCTTGCCAGCGGTGTAAACCACCTCTGGCGGCGCGGTTTGGATCGCGGTTACGTGGAGCGACGGGAAGATCTCGTCGGCATTCGCGGAAAGCTATCAGCCAGTGAAACCGCGAAGCGTGTGCTCCGGGCACGCGGTCGGGCGGCATGCGATTTCGAGGAACTGTCCGTGGACATACAGCCCAACCAAATTCTGCGCAGTTCGCTGCATGGGTTGCTACGGCACAGCATCCCACTGCACAGCAAGGTCAGCGGCGAGGTGCGTTCCGCCTATAGGAGGCTTAGTAGCGTGTCGCTGACTGACGTCGGACAAAGCGCCTTCGGTGAAGTCCGACTCGGTAGCGATCGGAGACTTTACCGGTTCCTGCTGTCGGTTTGCAGGCTCATCTACGAGAATTCGTTAATCGAAGAGAGAAGCGGACAAGTCACCTTCCGCGACTTCCGACGGGATGAAGCTACGATGTGGAAGATTTTCGAGAAATTCACTAAGGGATTCTACGAGCGCGAACAGGGGGCGTACAAGGTGAATCGTGGGGGACGTTTCATTCAGTGGGCTGACATGAAGGACGACACCATCCGCGCCCTAATCCCGAAGATGGAAGCGGACTTGATCCTCGAATCGTCCGAACGTCGGATCATCATGGATACCAAATACTACACGGACGCACTTAGCCGAGGCCCTGACTCAAGAACTAGCAAGCTGCGATCTGGCCACTTATACCAACTCCTAGCTTACCTGCGGAACCGTCAAGATACTCAACCGAATGGAGCGAAGCACGAAGGCATCCTGCTTTACCCGGAAGTCGGTGAGCCGCTGAGAAGTGATATCCAGCTTGAGGGGTTTCGCATCCAAGCCCGGACTGTCAATCTCAATCAGGACTGGCGCCTCATCCACAGGGAAATGCTCTCAACCATAGGGCTCGACCAATTTGGTCGGGCTGAGTAGATGAGTTCAGGTTTGACTACGCAGTCGGTCCAAGGCCGCATGAGCACGCTGTGGCGTTCGAACAGGTGGTTGCGTTGGTAGGCGGTGGGGAAAGGCAATGAAGCGTCGAAGTACCCCAAAGCCTGCATCTCGAACTGTGTTCCCGTCCTTCTAAGCTGTCAAACCAACGCTTCGTCCCGCAGCAACCACCTCGCTTGATCCACCAAGTAAAGGGGCAACGACAGCAGCCTGTAACTGACGAGCTCGCCGGTAGGCAATCGCTTGGCGTCGCTCAGCAGGCTGGGCGGGTCGGCATTGAAGCGCAACGCGAGTCCGTCGCCCTTCTCCTTTAGGAACTGGTGCAGCGATTTGAGTGAGCCGCTGGTGCCCGCCTTGATCTCAACCGGCACGATGCGCCCGCCGAGGGCCATCAGGTAGTCCACCTCAGCAGCGGCGTTTCTGGCCTCGCGGGTCCAGTAGTGGAGCGATGGGGTTTGGAAGCTTGGGCCGCTGTGAAGCAGGTGTTGGCCGATGAACTGTTCGGCGACGGCGCCAGCGTTGACCAGCGTCAAGTCCTGGCGGCTCAAGTCGAGAACGTTCAATCCCAACGCAGCGCACATCAGGCCGACGTCCAGATACAGGCATTTGAAGTGCCGGTCGTTCATCTCTGCCTCTAGGGGCACACCGTTGGCAGCGGTATGGCAAACCTTGTAGGCGATTTGCGCCATGCACAACCGCTGCAGCGCATCCGCCAAATCGGCGGCGCGGTGGTCGCGGCTGACCTGAACGTATTTGAATTTGCGCCCGACCAAACCGGGCAGCCTGTCGAAGGTCAATTGCAGCCGGTCGCGCGCGGTGCCATGGCTGTACTTGCTGAAGTCGTCCCGATAGGTCGCAACGACGCTGTGCTGAACGCGGGCCACCCGCTCGAAGCCGCTTTCGGACTCCCGTTGCGCCTGCACGTAGCCCGAAACCGCCTCCGGAAGCCCGCCAACCACCCAGTACTGACGGAGCAGGTCCATGTATCGATCATGCACGGCCTCGGGGAAAGCGCCCTCAAGATCGTCCAGCGGCAGGTTGCGGAGATGGGCCTTGAGCTCAGGATGCCCCAAGGCTTCCACAAAATCCTCAAACCTCAGTGGTCCCAGATGGAGATATTCAACCCGGCCGACAGGCATGGAGAACTGTGCATCAGCAAGGGCAAACTCCATCAGCGAGCCCGCCGCCACCACGGGAAGTTCAGGCAGTTCCTCGTGGAAGTAGCGCAATGCCGCCAAGGCTTCCGGGGCCGCTTGAATCTCGTCGAGAAACAGCAAGTCCTTTCCCGGTGTAACGGTTTGGCCGGTCAGCAAACTGAGGGTGGAGAGAATCCTTGCTGGCTCCCGTGTGCGGAAGGCATCGCGGACTTCGGGATTGCGCTCGAAGTCGATGGTGACCAGCGGCGCGCCCTTGCGCAGAGCGAACTCCCGCACCAACGTCGATTTGCCCACTTGGCGGGCACCACGAACCACCAACGGCTTACGTGGCCGTTGCGCAAACCAACGCTCAAGATCGCCCAGTTCCTGCCGGTAGAGGATGTTCGACATAGTCTCCAGACAGTTCGATACAACACCATGTAGATTAATCAATATAAAGGACTTTTTACAATGTTGTTTTATCGGACTGGCGCATCGCGATGCTCGCGGATTGGCCCACTTCGGGTTGAAACCCTGAAACTCAATCGAGGGCGGAAACTCGCTCCAAGGTTCCACGCCTGAACCGGACATCTGCCCCCGGCTCGTCGCGGCCAGCCTTAGGTCCGGTATTCCGCGTTGATGCGGACGTACTCGTAGGACAGGTCGCTGGTCCAAACGCTCTGTTCGCAGGGGCCGCGGTGGAGGTCGATGCCGACGGTGAATTCGGGCTGGGCCATCACGGCGGCAGCTGCCGCCTCGTCGTAGCCCTTGGCCAGGAGGCCGGCTTCGGCGACGGCCACGTTGTCGAGGGTGAGCGACACTTTCGCCGGGTTGAGTTCGGCGATGCCGGCGCGGCCGATCGCCATGCAGAAGCGGCCCCAATTGGGGTCGCCGGCGAAGAGGGCGGTCTTGACCAAGGGGGATTCCGCCACCGTGTAGGCCACTTGTCGGCACTCGGCCTCCGTAGCGCCGCCGGCCACTTGGACGGTCACGAATTTGGTGGCGCCCTCGGCATCGCGCACGATGCGCTCGGCAAGCCCGGCGGCGAGTTCGGACACGCCGTCGAGCAGGGCATCAAAATGCGTTCCTGGCCCGTCGATCAGCGGATGGTTGGCCTTGGCCGTCGCGCTGACCAGAAAGGCGTCGTTGGTGGAAGTGTCGCCATCGACGGTGATGCGGTTGAAGGAGCGCGTGGCGGCACTGCGGACGATGGCTTGCAGGGCCGTTGGAGTGACCCGCGCATCGCAGCAGATG
>JAPOYQ010000830.1 GCA_026706505.1 Gemmatimonadota bacterium | reverse complement strand
GTTTTTACAGTTGCTATTAGAATGGATAATTGTTTTATAAGTAATTAATTTACAATAATTTATTAAATGCTTCGTCCCGAACAAAATACCAGCTTACGCCTCCAGCAAAAGATGGCACCGCAGCTCATCCAATCGCTGCGGCTGTTGCAGATGTCCACCTTGGATTTGACGCTAGAGGTCAAGCAGCAGCTCGAGCTCAATCCCTTGCTTGAAGAGGCCGTCGAACTGCGCGAGGAAGAGGAAGCGGAACTGCGCGAGCGGGAGGAGGAGGGGATCAAGGAAGAGGAGGAACTGCCCGCGGACATGGAGGAGGTCGATTGGGACGCGCTGTTGGGCGACCAGTTCGACGCGGGTGCGTACAATAGCGAGCGCACGGAATACGATTCCAATTGGGAGACCGACCGCGAGCCGCAGGAAAACCGCATCACCGCCATGCCGCCCCTGTTAGAGCACCTGTACCATCAGCTAGGCGAGATTGGCGATTTAGAGCCGGAAGAGCGCGCCATTGCCGAGTACATCATCGGCAATATCGACGAGCGCGGTTACGTCGGTTGCTCGCTCGCCGAGATCGCCGAGGATCTACAAGTGGAAGTGGCCACGGTCGAAAAGGTGCTGCGCGTCATTCAGACGTTCGACCCACCTGGGGTCGGCGCGCGCGACTTGCGCGAGTGTCTGATGATCCAGTTGAGCCAGCGCGCCGACCCACTCAGCAAGCTGGCCTTGCAGGTGGTGCGCGACCACCTAGAGGATCTGACGCGGCGGCGTCTGCGGCACATCACCCGCGCCTTGGACATCTCCAACGAGAAGCTCAAAGAGGTTTTGCAGGTCATCGAGCGCTTACAGCCGCATCCGGGCCTGTTGGCGAGCAGCGACTACAACAAGCTCTTGACGCTGGATACAGAGGTCGCGTACATCACGCCGGACCTAGTCGTCGAAAAGATTGGCGAGGAGTGGGTCGCGGCGTTGGCCGATGGGTCCATGCCGTCCTTGAGGATCAATTCTGAGTACCAGCACCTGCTCAACAATTCCCGTGGCGGCAAGGACGCGGTCAAGGACTACGTGTCCAAAAATCTCAACGACGCCCGCTGGCTCATCAACGCCATCCACCAGCGCCGCACGACCATGCTCAAGGTGGCCAATTACCTGTTGCAGGCGCAGTTGCCCTTTTTCGAGGAGGGGCCAACGCGGCTGCGGCCCCTAGTGTTGCAGGACGTGGCTGACGCGGTGGGAATGCACGTATCGACGATTAGCCGCGTCAGCAATGGCAAGTACGTGCAGACGCCGCACGGGGTCTTTGAACTGAAGTACTTCTTCGACAACAAGCTCATTACGGACGAAGGCGAAGACGTGTCCGTGCGCTCGGTGAAGGAGAAAATTTCGCAACTCGTCGCCGATGAGGACAAGGTCCGGCCGCTTTCGGATCAACAGATTGTCGAAGAGCTGAGCAAGGGCGGCTTGAAAATTGCGCGGCGCACCGTGGCCAAATACCGCGATCAGCTAAAAATCCCTTCGCAGCGGTATCGGAGGGAGCTGTAGGCGCGTCATGTCATCTGAATACCTTGCTCGATTGTTCCAGCAGCGCAGTCAGGCCCGCATCATCCGCTTCGACGAGCAAATCGTCCCCCTCACCAGCTTGCACGACTTGCAGCCAGCTCTTTGGGAGCGGTTCCTGACTCCTCTATCCCGCGACGAGCGAGATAACTTCTTGGCCAAGCTCCACATGGTACGCACAGACGATGAGGGGACGCTAAGGCCGACAGTCACTGGCGTATTGATGGCCTCCCAGGACCCCCGACAATGGCTACCTAATGCTTATGTACAGGCGGTTTTCTATCGGGGGGTCGATATTCGCACCGACCAGGGTACCTATCCGTATCAACTCGACGCCGCCGATATTACTGGCCCGCTCGATGTTCAGGTTGTGGAGGCCTGTCGTTTCGTGGCAAAGAACATGAAGGTAGCGGCCTTTAAGTATATGGGGCGTCTGGACCGACCACAGTTTGACATGGCGGCGGTCTTTGAAGCGATGGTCAACGCGGTCGCCCACCGGGACTATTCTATTCACGGTTCAAAGATTCGCTTGCGGCTGTTTAGCGACCGTTTAGAACTGTATTCTCCGGGCTCACTTCCCAATACGATCTCAGTTGAGGAACTGGCTTACCTGCAATCGGCGCGGAATGAAATCATCACCAGTCTGCTCGCCAAATGTCCGGTTCCGCCAGACGAGGAATGGCTGACGACGGATCGCCGAACTATGATGGACAAACGCGGAGAAGGTGTGCGCATCATCATGGAGAACAGCGAGAGACTGTCTGGCAGGTTGCCTGAGTATCGCCTGATCGGCGACTCCGAGCTCGTACTGACGATTTGGGCCGCTAATGTATCGTGATACTTTCCAGTGCTACCGGAGGGAGCTGTAGGTACGCTCCTTAAGCGCTCCCTTCCTGCCGCCCGACGATCAACAAATGCGCGGGCATTTTCTCAAGCCACGGTTCCTCCTCGATTTGCGCTCCGTATTCGACGACCTCGACGATGCGGCAGCCGCTATTAATAGCGGCCTGCACGTGATCGGCCACTGTCCAGTGGTATTCAAACGTTGGTAGCCCTGCCCCAGAGCTGCGATGGGGGCCGCGGTCGAGATAGCGATAGCGGGGTTCGTAGTTGTCGGCATCCTCCCACATCCGCCGCATGGGGTGGTACTCATTTGCGACGAAGAGGCCGTCCGGTGCGAGGATGCGCCCGGCTTCCGCATAGTACTGTTGGACGTCTGCAACCCACACGGACACGTGGCCGCCGGTGTACACCAAGCCGAAGGAATCGTCGGCGAGGACGGACAGGTCTGTTACATCCGCTTGCACAAATCGCAGAGAAAGATCGAGGGCGCGCGCCCGGTCTGCGGCCACGGCTAGGCGACGTTCGGAAATATCGACGGAGGTGACGCGCCCACCGAGGCCGGCCAATGCAAAGGCCACCTCGTTGTCGCCGCTCCCCAACACGCAGACCTCGACGCCTTGTATATCCGCGACGTAGCGCATTTCGGCCTCGCTCAGCACTAGACGCGGCTCTTGGTGCGCCCGCATCCATAGGCCGCGCTGATCCTCCCGTTCCTTCCACCACTCAGTGGAAGCGTCCCAAAAGGCTCGATTCGCTTGGTGCGGATCGTCAATAGGGTACTCTTCATTCATAGCACATAGACATAAAATTCGATTATTGGATAGATCGAGGTTGGGCGTCCACAAGGGACGCTCCTAAAACCAACGTTGGATAGAATTTTACTGGCTACTAATCGAGGCGTCCGTGCTCGTCAAAAGCCATATCGGCCAGCGCGCCGGTTTGCTCTAGGTCGGGATGGTCGCCGAACTCGCGCAGCAGGCTTGCGGATAGGTGGATGTGGCCGATGTCGAGGGTGTTTTTGATGCGGACGATGCGCGCCTGTTCGGGGTGGGCGAGGTTTTGCACCGAGAGCGCGGCTTCAATGGCCTCGCGGTCGGTTTCCATGACGACGGGGATGTACGCGCGATTGAGGAAGGTGGAGGTAAATACGTTGGCGTACGTGGACTTGAAGTCGATGCGCTCGTATAGGCGGCGGGTGATGATGTCGGCGAGGCCGACGCCGTTGGCGTTGCCGTGGGTTTCATCGGTCAAGTCGAGCACTACGATCCGGGCCACGCCCGGGGACTCCGGCTCTTTGACGCCGGGCAGGAGCATGCGGCCGACGACGTTGGTGTCCATGCCCGTGCCCGAGATATTCTTGCCGATTTGTTCGATGATCAGCAGGTCGATGCCTTGGACGAAGATGCGGGGCATTGAGCGCCGCGCTTCCTCCAGAAGTTGCGGCTCGCGGCTTTGGAATTGCCCGGGTTGCAGGGCCTCGACGCGGAGGGTCTCTTCATAGGCGTTTTCGACGAGGGCCACACCCATGAGAATCGGCGCTTTGTCGAGGATGCAGCGGCCCCAAGCCGGAATCAGGCGGGCGAGGCTCTCGGCACCTCCAGCGTGGGCGATGGTCGCGCCTTTGTGGCTGCCTAGGCCAATGGTCATCATCTTCATCAGGCCGCTTTCAAAGGGGCCGCGAAAGGAGGTATGCGGCTTGACGCGGTTGATGAGTACTACGCCGTCGGCTTCGGTGGCGAGCCGGTTGAGCAGCACGGGAGTGCCGTCGTCGAGTTGGGCGACCTCGACGACGTCCATGGTTGCCTCGACCGGGCAGCCCATGCTCTCGGCGTCGAGACCGTAACCGGCTAGCACCTGCTTTTGGCCTTCGGCAGTGGCACCGCCGTGGCTGCCCATAGCCGGCAGCAGGAAGGGCACGCCGCCGGCCTCTTTGACGCAATCGACGACAGTGCGGGTGATGAGGGGGATATTGGCGATGCCGCGGCTGCCGCCCGTAACGGCGATCCGCGCACCGGGCGCGATGGCGTCGGCTAGGCCGGCGTGCGCTAGCTGGCGGCGGACTTCGCCGGCCACGTCGGCGAGCGAGTCGCTGGCAAAGTGCTGCTTGACGGGGGCCATTTGCGGTAGTTGCACGGTGGGTACCTCTAGGCTTTACCGACCAAGGCGGCGCGCAGGCGCTGGGCGCGCTCGAGGATCGGCAGGGCCGGTTTGGGCACCGGCTCGGTAGCCGGGGCGATTTTCCAGATAAAGACGACCGGGCCCTCTTCCGCAAAGTGCTGGTCGAGCTTGGCGTCGAAATCCTCGTCGGTGCTGATGGTATAGACGCGCTGGAGGCCGGCCCCACGACAGATTTGCTCATAATCGATAAAGGCGGCACCGGGCACGGGCTGACTGCCGGTTACTTCGTACGTGCCGTTTTCCGTGATGACGAGGGTTAGATTGGGGGCCGGGCGCTGGGCCAAGGTGACGAGGACGCCCAGCGACATCAGGGTGCTGCCGTCGCCATTGATGCACAAGACCCGGCGCTCGGGCTGGGCAATGGCCAAGCCCAGCGCAAAGTCGGCGGCGTGGCCCATGGCGCTTTCGACGTGGGCAAAGTCCAGCGGGCCGTCGGAATGCGCGGCCCAGGGCATGGCCACACTCATGGTGGTGACCACGACTTCGTCCATGCGCTTGGCGGATAGTTTTTCGAGGCAGGTGTATTTGTCGAGCATCTTATGCAGTCTCCGCGACCAGCAGCACAGCGGTTGGCAGCGAGGTCTCTTGAGCCTTGGCGAACGCGGCGTCGATCTGGTCGCAGTCGTCGTCGGTGTGCATGGCGGTGTAGGGGATGTTCCAAGCCTTGAGAGTCGGCTCGAAAAAGGTGGCAGCCGTATCGACGCGGGGGGCACCTGGGGTCATGGTCGCGTAGCCGCGATAGCCGACGAGCATGACGAGGGGAATGCCCATGTTGTAGGCCGTGCCGCGCAAGGCATCGCCGGCCTCCAAAAAGCCCGTATTCTGGATCAGCACCAGCGGATGGGCGCCGCCCAAATACAGGCCGGAGGCCAAGCCATACGCCTCGCCCTCGCGGCTGGTGAGGATCACTTCGATGGTGTCGTGTTCCCACAGGCGCTCGTACAGGACGCACGAGCCGTTGTCTGGGACTCCTAATA
>JAPOYQ010000489.1 GCA_026706505.1 Gemmatimonadota bacterium | reverse complement strand
GAATTAAAAGGGAAGAGGACTTTATGGGCTTGCGTGATCCACTCCAATCCCCAAGTCGTCATGCGCGGTTACGTCCTCGACCCGCTCTCCCCGCTGATACACCTCGCGCCCGTCGCGCAAGCCCTCTTTGAATTCGGCGGCACTACGCAAGCCCATAAAGTCCTCTTCCCTTTTAATTCTTCAGTGGTTTACCCGTGTGCAGCATGTGCGCGATGCGCTCTCGCGTGCGCTCGGTGCCGCACAGTTGCAGAAAGACCTCGCGTTCCAAATTGAGTAAGTAGCACTCCTCTACTTCCCGGCGCGCTCCACCATCTCCTGTAAGTACCCGTGCCAGACCGCGTCCTACGACCACGTCGTGCTCTCTGAGCTGCCCAGCAGCCCGGCTTGCATCTATGCGCTCGTGCAAAAGCGCTAGCCCTTCGTCTCCAGTAACCTCTACCCCGTCCGCTGCGCTGGCGCAATAGCCTGCGGCGAGCAGACTGCGCAATTTAGCTAAGGCCCGCTTTAAGAGTTGACCCTCGGCAAAGACAATCTCGTCGTCAGCACCGAGGAGACCCCATGCTCGGGCCTGGAAAGCATTGTCGCTGAAATTTCCGGTAAAAATCGTCTCAAACGCGGATCCTATATCGCCTGCTCCCCTTCGCGCCATCTCCATACATCCGCCACTGCCGGGGATTAAGCCGACCTTGGTCTCCACCAAACCCATGCCTAATTCAGCCGTCGCCACGCGCCCATCGGTGCCCAAGGCGAACTCGCACCCGCCCCCCAGCACCAAGCCGCGGAGGGCCGCGACGACCGGAAAAGGCGCGTAGCGGAGTGCTTGCACGGCCTCTTGGAAGGCAGCGACAAATGCTTCTAGCTCCGACCAGTCACTCTCATCGACGAGCTTGGCCACGTGCTTCAAATCAGCACCCACCGAGAACAAGGAGCCAGCGCCGGCAAGCACCAAGCCAGTAAAGGGAACCGTATCCACCGCGTAGTGGACGGCTTCCAGCGCCGCTGGCCCCAAGGCATTCATCTTGCCGTTGAAAACCAGCGCCCCCAGTCCCTCATCCAGCTCGACCAAGTACGCTCCGTCATTGGACCAGATGGCTCGGTCGGCAACTAGCTTATCCCAATCGTCTGCTGGTGGTTGCCAGCTTTCGCGCCGCAACCGAGTCGGTGAGAACGCGCCCTGCTCGCGGTAAAAGTGCGTTTCACCGGCGGCGAGCAATTGGGCGACGAGGTTGGGTACCCGCTGTTGGTTGGCTGTCAGAGAGTCGGCGACCTCTTCGACGCCGAAGAGATCCCACAATTCAAAAGGCCCTAGCGCCCAGTTAAATCCCCAACGCATCGCCTGATCGATTTGGACGATATCGCCAGCTATGTCGGCAGCGTGCTCAGCGGCGTAGGCCAGCACAGCCGTGAGATGCGCCCTCCCAAGCTGGCCCCACGGGCCCGGATCGTCCCATAAGGAGCGGAGGCGGCGTGCTGGAGAACGCTCCCTCAACGCCGATTCCAAGGTCCCCAACTCTACCTTCTGCACGGATCGGTAGGCGAAGGTATCTAAGTCGAGGGCCTCGATACCTGCCTCGGCCTTGCGGTAGAACCCGGCATTGACCTTAGCCCCAAGCAAATTCTCCTCCAACATTCGCCGATAAAATGCCGGCAGAGCAAAAAGCGACCGCCACGGGTCCTCCGGCAATCCCTCGTAACTGGTCTCGGCCACGTGCGCGACTGTGTCCAAACCCACGATGTCGCAAACGCGCAAGGTTGCGCTTTGCGGTCGCCCCATCAGAGGGCCGGTCAGCGCGTCAACTTCAGCCACGCCTAGCCCGTCCCGCTCCATCCTCTGCAGCATGTCGCAGAAGGCGAAAATCCACAGGCGATTGCCGATGAAATTAGGCGTATCTTGGCCGCGGACCACGCCCTTGCCCAACTCCCCGGAGAGAAAATCAACCATTTGCTGGACGATGGCCGATTCGGTATCAGGCCCAGGTATGACTTCGACCAGCTTCATGTAACGCGGCGGATTGAAGAAATGCACCCCGAGAAAGCAGCGGCAAAACTCAGGCGACCGGCCGCGAGTCAGCTCGGCGATAGATAGCCCCGAGGTATTGCTGCTGATGACCAATCCGTCGTGCAGGTACGGCTCCAGTCGGGCCAGCAACGCCTGCTTGGGCGCGAGTTCTTCTACTACAGCTTCGATGACCCAATCGGCCTCTCCAACGCAGGCTAAATCCTCCAGGCTCCCTAGCCCGATGCGTTGGGCCATCTCCGCTAGATAGAAAGCAGGCGGTCGGCTTGCGAGAGCCTTCTCTAGCCCTTGACGCGCATGACCAGTCTCATTACCTGCCAATGGCAAGTCGAGAAGGCGCACCTTGTGGCCTGCGCAGGCGAGCAGAGCTGCGATTTGCCCTCCCATGACTCCGGCGCCGAGCACCACCACATTTTTCACTTTTTCATTCGCCATTTTCCCCTCCCGCCGGGAAGAGGGAGAGTTGATCTGAATTGGGCGGCATCGCCCTCCCCCGCAAGAGCGTCGATCCCTCGTGGTGCAGGGTCAACCAGCGCTCGATTTCGCTCAGGCGAAACCTCACTAACTTGCCAAATCTATAATGGGGAATCTGGCCTCGACGGACCATGCGACGCACCGTGGAGGGCGAACAGCGGAGATAGGCAGCGACCTCTCCGGCGATCATCATTTTTTCCTGCACCATAGCTCTGCACCCAAATGCTCAGCAACGCAGATGGCGGTCGGCGACAAAGAAATTGTTGTCGGTTTCCTGGATGGAAACTTCGATGTGGTACTGATAGCCGCGCTGTGGGAACAGCCCTTGCAATACCCCGACTGCTTGGTCAAGGCAGTACTCGGCCACGTTTTCTACACTCGGATTTTCGCCTGGCATGACCACGACTCCCTGTGGGTCGAAGAGCTTAGCGTTGAGAAAAGTCGTATCCCGCGAGGAAACCAACATCTTGTGATCCAAGAATTTGAATATGTCCTTGAGAGCGCCGAAGTCAACGGACATATCCAGTTTTTCGAGCCGCGGAAAGCGTTCCGTGCGAACGACAAACACGCCGCGCCAAGTATGTCCATGGACGTAAGCGCATTTGCCGTTGTAGTCTAGCTGCCGATGGGCAGCGTGGAATTTGCCCCGTGCCTTAATGGTCTCCATACGAGCTATCTTCCTCGACTCCTACCAGCGCTTTCTCCAAGCGTTTGCGGTAGTACCAAGTCCCTACTGACGCGAGGGCTTGCAACGCGATGATGTAGTAGAGCGCCTTGCCAGTCGCTCGCACCCACTCCGCTGTCGAGACCGTGGTAAGGACGATGATGAGTGTGAAAGCCGCGAGTGTGATCCCGGTGTTGATGCGGATCATCTTCTGGCATAGCGCCAGTGCTTTGTACCGTGCTGCGTTAGTGTCTTCCGCCATAAATTATCCAGCCTGCCCGGTGACCCACTCCCGGGCCAGCTGCCGTGCGAAGCGGTCCTCATCTAGTATGGATTCGAGGGAAACTGTCTCCTGTGTGCCGCAACGTGCAAGTACGTCGCGGTTCAGGTCGGCGATATCGAGGAAACCGATTTGCCGTGCCAAAAAGGCTTCCACAGCCTCTTCATTGGCCGCGTTGAGGGCGGCTGGAGAGGTACCTCCGCTCCGGCCTGCTTCATAGCACAGATCCAGACAGGGGAAATTTGCTCTGTCCGGAGCGGCGAAACTCAGTTGGCCTACTTGCTTGAGATCGAGGTTGCCGAGAGGTACCTTACGCCGTTCTGGGTGGGTTAGCGCGTATTGGATCGGTAGCATCATATCGGTCTTGCCCATGTGAGCCAACAGCGATCCATCGGCGAATTCAACCAGTGCATGTACGACCGACTGGCGGTGGACGACCACATCCACTTGTTCGACCGCTACGCCAAAGAGCCAAGCAGCCTCGATAACTTCAAAGCCCTTGTTCATCAGGGTTGCTGAATCCACGCTGATCTTGGGGCCCATCTTCCAAGTGGGGTGATCAATGGCCTGCTCTGGGGTAATGTCGCGCATTTGCTCGCGGCTGTGCCCAAAGAACGGCCCCCCAGAGGCCGTGAGGATGATTCGCTGCAGGCTTTTGCGATCTTCGCCCTTCAGACACTGCCAAATGGCATTGGGCTCGCTGTCTAACGGCAGCACGGCCCCACCACCGCGCTGGGCCTGCTGCAAAATTAGCCCGCCGGCCATAACCAAGGGCTCCTTGTTGGCCATGGCCACGGTCTTGCCTTGCGCCAACGCCGCCAGCGTCGGAGCGAGGCCAACAGCACCGACGAGTCCATTGATTACTAGATCGGCCTCCGGCATGGTGGCTAGCTCGCACAACCCCTCTTCGCCGCAAACCACCTCGACCCGTGACACTGCACTCTGTACCTGTTTTCTAGCCTCGGCGTCTAGGACACAAATTCTTTGCGGCTGCCAGTGGCGGGCACGTGCGATCAGTTTTTCGACCTTGGTCCCGCCGCCCAAGCCTAGGACCTCGTACCCGTCTCCCAAGTTTTCGAGGACCTTGAAACATGTGTCGCCAATAGATCCGGTGCAGCCGAGCACGACGATTTTTTTGTGCTCACCAGCCATCTCAGTTGGGGCGGATTGCGCCGTTGTCGCCCCCTCTGTGGCTCCCGTTGCGCGGCCGACGACCGCTTCCATTGCGGACGTCGTTGTTGCGTCGGTCGCCACGGCCCCGCTCGGTATGGCGCACCACCTGCGTCTGGCGCACCACCACGACCTTGACTTGGCCTGCAAAGGTCAATTCGGCTTTGACGCGCTCGGCTATATCAAACGCAAGAATCTCCGCGTCTTCATCCCCGATCTGCTCGCCGCAGACCATGACGCGGATTTCGCGGCCAGCGTTGATGGCGTACACGTCTTTGACGCCCGAAAACGAAGTCGCGATCTCTTCCAAGCGCATGATGCGGCGGGTATAGCCTTCGAGGTCTTCGCGCCGCCCCCCAGGCCGGATCGACGATATGGTATCGGCCGCCTTGACCAAGAAACAGATCAGGGAAAGGCGCTCGTGGTCCTCGTGGTGCTCGGCGATAACTTCCCTGACGATCGGATGCTCGTCGAATCGCTCGCCTAGCTTAATGCCCAATTCGACGTGGCCCCCTTCCATCTCCTTGCTAACGGTCTTGCCGATATCGTGCAAGAGACCCGCCCGCTTGGCCAACGACACATCTAATCCTACCTCAGCGGCCATCCCCCCTGATAAATGGGCGACCTCTAGGCAGTGCTGTAGGAGGTTTTGCCCAAAGCTAGCGCGATATTTGAGCATGCCCACGTAATAGGGCAAATCGGCGTGGTATTGGTTGGCCCCAATCTCGCTGAGGGCACTCTTGCCGACCTCGACCATGTCTTTGTCTAGGGCCTTACGGCACTCCTCTACCACTTCTTCGATCTTGGTCGGGGTGAAGCCACCGCCGCCGATTAGCTGATGCATCGCACGGCTGGCCACTTCGCGTCGCGCTGGGTCGTAGGACGAAAGCAACACCGCGTCGGGCGTATCATCGACCACCACTTTGACTCCGGTCGCCGTCTCAAATGCGCGCACGTTCCGCCCTTCCTTGCCGATGATGCG
>JAPOYQ010000391.1 GCA_026706505.1 Gemmatimonadota bacterium | reverse complement strand
AGAATTGGCGGCCAAAGCCCAGATCAAAGTAGGCGATTGTCGCGCCCAAAGCGGGGATTTTGTCGGTGCCGCTGCCGCCTATAGCAAGGTTATAACCGCCTTCGCCCAGGAACAAAAACTAGTGGCCGAAGCCTATATCCGCTTAGCCGATATGTACACCCAAGGCGGCGATGACCAAGCAGCAGTGCGCACCTACCGCGAGGCCATTGACGGTAGCCGCAACCGCATTTTTCAGGCCAGTATGCAATCCCTGCTGGCCGAGCACTACTACGGCATTGGCAACTATCAGCGCGCCATCGCCGAATACCAACTCTATCTAGATGCGTACGGAGATGTAGCCAAAGCCGCTGGCCTGGCTCCGCCTTGGGCCCTTTATAAGATCGGACGGGCTCATTACGAGCAGGCCGAGGTTCAGCGCGAAGCCGCGGACGACGACGAGGCCCACTTGGCCTACGCACAGGCGACCGCCGCTTACGAACGCATTGACGCCGACTACCCCAGCAGCGAACTAGTCATAGCTGCTACCCCATTTAATATCGCCCTGTGCAACCAGATGCTCGGTTCCTTGGGCAGTGCCGAGCACACGGCCCAGGCGCTGGAACTCTACCAAGAGATCGTCACCGCCGACCAAGACCCAGACTACGTGCGCAGTGCTCTTTTCCAACTGGGCCGCATCCACTACCAGCAAGAAAACTTCAAGCAGGCCATCGCCGCTTACGAATCCATTCTGCAAAAATACCCCGAGGCCCCGCAGCGCCACGGGGCCCGTTTCGAACTAGCTCTGTGCTACCGAGATTTGGGCCAGCCCGGCAAGGCAGTAGAGCTATTCCGACAGCTTGACCACACTTCAAACTTGTTCCCCAAGGCCATGCTCGAAGCGAGCAACCTGCTGGCTGCAGCGGGCGATTTCTCGGGGGCACTAGAGGCGCTAGAGGCGGGCTTGGAGGCCAGTATAGATAAAAACGAACAGGCCCGTCTCCACTACATGAAAGGGCGCACTCTGATCGAAACGGAGACATTTGCCGCCGCGGTGGAGGCATTGGGACGCACCATCGAACTGGCCGACGACGAAGAGGTGCGCCTAGGTGCCCTCTACGGCCGCGGCGTAAGCCTGCTCAAACTAAAACGCTATCAGGAGGCAACAGCCGACCTGAAGATGCTGCTGCACAGCGACAACGAGGAGTTGGCAAGGGCGGCCCAGCGCATGCTTGGTCTGGCCCATCTCGAATTAGGTTATCAGGAAGAAGCCATCGAGGACTACCAAGCCCTAGTAGCGGCAGCAACCGATTCAGTCGAACGCGCCGAACACCTCGTGGTGCTGGCCGAACTTCACTACAACCTAGAGGAATTCGACCAAGTCGAGGCCCTATGCCAGCGGATTCTCTCCTTGGACTTGCCCGCCGTGCGCGGAGAGCAACCCTACTCCCTCCAAGAGAAAGCCTATTTCCTAATGGGCGACGCCCACGGCTCACGGGGCAACGCCCAAGCGCTAATCAACACCTACCAAAAGGCACTGTCCCACTACCCAGACTCCTATTATTCGGCCGATATGCGCTTTGCTGTAGGACAAACCCTATTCGAGCGGGAAGATCTCGCGGGAACCGTGCAGGTGCTCGAAACCTATCTGCAAAAAACGCCTAATCATCGCAACCGCCCCTACGCCCTCTACTATCTGGGATATGCCCATTTCAACCTGACTCAGTTCGAGCAGGCTGCTGCCGCCTTTGCCGATCTAGCCAGCACCTATCCCCAGAGTGAACTGGCACCCGACGCCCTGTTCCGGGCCGGAGAGGCCCATTACAACTTGGGACAATTCGAGACGGCGCAAGAGCACTACCAGCAATTGCTCGAAGTACATCCGCGATCGGATCTGGCCGACGATGCCCTCTACAATCTGGCCTGGTCCCATCTTAATATGGAACGGACGTCCCAAGCCATCGCCGCCTTCCAAAGCGTGGTTTCCGACTACCCAAGCAGCGCTCTGGCGGCCAATGCCCAGTTCACCATCGGCGACTTTTACTACAACGAGAAGGAATACGACAACGCCCTGCAGGCCTACCAAGAAGTCATCCGCCGCTTTCCCAGCAGTCAGGTAGCGCAAAAGGTTCCCGAATTAATAGATGACTTGCGCGAAGTAGTGGCCTACCTGCGCTACGCCGAAGTCGAGGAGATTTTTGCCCAAGCCCTTGAAGAGCAAGACCCGGCCCAGTTCCGCCGGGCGGCAGCCGGCTTTGCAGAAATCGCGCGCGACTATCCCGGCACCGAGAGCGAGATCGGAGCACTGAGCAATATGGGGGTCTGCTACGAGTCTTTGGGGCAGTGGAAGGACGCAGTGCAGGCTTACGATCAGGTTCTCGATCGCCTAGCCGACGAACAGGCCGAAGCCCATCGCTTTGCCCGCATGCACAAAGAGTGGATCGAAGCCAACCGCTTATAGGATTACTATGGCCGCTCAAATCGATGCCAAACGCTTCGCCACGCCGACGGACGCGCTCCGTTTGGAGGAATTACTGCGCCGACAGCGCGGAGTGCTCTACCGGGCGCTAGCGGTGGCTATTGTTTTGTTGGCCATACCCGTAATCTACCTAGCGACTAGGGAAGAAGAAAAAAAAGCGCCCAAACCCCCACTGATGCACCTAGTGGTGCGCAAGCCGCGCCTGACCAAAGCCTTTGAGTTTGAGAAACAGCAAATCCCCAAGCGGCAAATGACCCGCCAGGTGCGGGCGGCCAAGCCGCAAATCACCCGCAAACCCCAGATTCGCCTCCCGGACCTAGTCGGCAAGATCAAGACCTTCCGCTTCGGTGTTGCAAGCGGTGCTAACCTAGGCTTAGAAGTGGTCCAGCCCGAAGTGCAGCGCGTCGCCATCAAAAGCCCCAAAGAGCCGGAGAAGCGCATCAGCATGCAGGAAGAATTCCTCGACTTGGAAGCGCTGGATATCGGCCGCTATAAGGGATTGGTGGTCCAGGATCCGGCCGACAAACAGAACATCACCGGCTTCGTTTACCTAGCCCTAGCTTGGGGCAACGACTTCAAACCATCAACCCAGCGAGCCATCTTCGAACTGGTCGAAGCGATTAATGGATTTACCCAGATTCGGGCTGAAGTAGATGACCATCTCTTCCTCGATTCGCGCGCCATCTTCCGAGCGCCCTTTGTGTACATCTCCGTCGATCAAGCCTTTGAACCCACCCAGCAGGAGATCGCCAATCTGGGCGACTATTTGCGGCAGGGCGGCTTTGTCATGGTCGAAGCCATGGGCGAGTTGGGCCGGGATGCTGCCACCGAGTACACCCCGGCCGAAGCCTCACTGCGGGAAATGCTCAAGGCTTCGCTAGGGCGGGATGCGCGCTTCAAGGTCATCCCCAACGATCACCCCATATACCACAGCTTTTACGACTTCGACGATGGCCCACCGCCAAAGCGGACTCAGGAAAGGCTTGTGCACAGCCGCGACTTTCATCCCGAAGTGCCCTTCTTAGAAGGCATTTCTCTGGGCGAGCGACTAGTGGCGATCTTCACGACCAAGGAATATGGACGCGCCTGGGAAAAGGAATTCCGCAACGAGCCACAGCTACAAATGGGCGTCAACCTAGTGGTGTTCGCCCTGACTCAGCAAGGCTCCATTGCCCAGCAACAGATCGATTTCTACACGGAGCAGAACCAATGAGTAAAGAGGATAATAGCGCGATGAGACGCGGCCGATTGATCTGGATTATTGCTCTGTGCGGTCTGCTATCAGGCTGTTTTCTCTTTCCCACGGCCGTCAAACGCGAGACCCTACTGTTGCCAGTCGTCGAGTCCGCGGAAACAGAAGGGGCCTATAGTCTGCAGGAGAATGGCGCGACCTCTTGGGAACTAGCCGGTCTGCGCCTCGAGGTAGAGCACATGACCGACGCCAAGCTCAACGCCCTCTTCCCCGACGAATCGGGGCGCGGCAAATACTCGACCAATCCCTATACCTACGGCAACTGGACCGATACACGCCTAGGTTATACGCCCAACCGCTTCACCGTTTTCAAGGTCACTATTTTCAACCGCACTCAGCCCAAAGTCATGCTCGACCCATTGGCAGCCGTATTGGAGACCGACCAAGGCCAGTTCCTGCGCACCTACGGCATCACCTCGTCGTCGCCCTATGGCAATTTCGAGAACTACTACCGATCACAGCGGGGCCAGAGCGGCAACGAGTTCTATCGCTTCGAACTGCGCATGGGCATGGTGCGCAGCTATAACTACGAGGAAGACCAGCCCATATTTAAAGGCGAAAATTACGGCGGTTTTATCGTCTTTGATCCGGTTTATCCCGAAACCGAGGAGGTAGTGCTGATCCTGAAGGATTTCGTCTTGCGTTTCGGGGCTTTTGACAAACCCGTAGAAAAGCAGGACCTGCGCTTTGTCTTTAAACACAAAGTGGAAAACCTCGTCGTGCAAAAGGGAGCAACCAGCGGCAAAACCACTGAAACACTGATGATTTCCGAGAATGGCCCCAGCCAGATCATGGGCAACCTATCTGGTGACCGCACCCGCAGCCTGAGTGCCATTCGGGCCGTGGTGCGGCAGCGCTTGTCGGGTCTCAACCGCTGCTTCGTCGAAGCATTCGACAAAGGAGAGGCCACCGAAGGCGCCGTGACCATGCGCTTCACCATTGAGGTGGGCGGAGCCGTTTCCGAAGCCAAGGCCACCAACTCGAGCGTGGGCAGCCAAGCCGTGGACCACTGCATGCAGCAAGAAATTATGCGGTGGGCTTTCCGGCCCATTGATATAGGGGCACTGCAAACGCCGGCGACTGGCACCACAAGTGGAGAGAATGGGCTGGCGAGCGGTCCCGGAGCGCGGGCCACAGCACCTCGGTTGACGCCTACCTGTATTGGTGACGTATCCCTTCACTTTCAAGGTGGAATAGTGAGATCCAGCATACTCTTTGCAACTTTCTTTTTTCTCGCCGCTTGCGGCCGGGAAGAAGTGCCGCTGCTTGCGGTGCACCAGATATTGAACAAAACCGGAGCAGCCCTAAAGGAGCGGTTGGGCGAACCGGATTTCGACTTTGTGCGCTCCGCGAAAGTAACCACTCTCCAGTGGAGAGATGCGGATGGAGATAGCACTTGGGTTTACGTGGATTTGATACGCGACAACGCGTCTTATGTGACCTATACGTTCAAAAAGATGGACCCCTTTGATACGGCCGAAGCACTGCGGCGCATTGGCCTGTCAGTGCCGGAACAAGAGCCAGAACACGTCTGGGAAAACGGCTCAAAGCGCTGGAAGCCCTTCGGCCAATACCACCGTCTGGTGGTCAATCCAGTTACCAAACTCGTCACTGTAAGCCTCGACATCGAGTCGGGAGCACAACGAGAAATAGCTGAGAAATGAAAGTCATGCCATTGGTAGTGGGTTTTGTTCTAGCGGTGCTCTCGCCGGCGGCTGCGGCCGAGTGGCAGATAGCGCAGTGGGACCAGACCGTCCACTACCGGCTTACCTTCAATGCGGCTGAAGCCACACAGGCCGCGTTGCGTCTGACCGCGGTCAATGAATACGAGGTTTTCCTCAACGGCGACTCAGTGGGCAGCGACGGCGACTGGACGACCGTCGAGGAAC
>JAPOYQ010000780.1 GCA_026706505.1 Gemmatimonadota bacterium | reverse complement strand
CGAGGTCGTGCTGGCCTCGGCCGCACGCCGGGCGCACCAGACGGCCACCGGCCTAGCCGAATCCCTCGGCCTACCGGCGAGCATCCTGCACTTGGACGACGCGCTCTACCTCTCGTCCTCCAGCACCTTGACCCAAGCAGCGGCCGGCTTGCCGGACAGCGCGCAGACCGGCCTCATCATCGCCCACAACCCCGGGATGGAGAAGTGGATCAGCGAGCTAACGGGTGCACACATCTCCCTGCCGACCGCGGGCCTAGCCGCCGTCGAATTGGGCATCTACTCTTGGCAAGAAATCAGTCGCGGGCGCTTGCTCTACTTCGTGGTGCCGAGGCTCGTAAAAGCCATAACTCAACGACAATGAGTGGTTGACGAATGTCGCGGAGAAAGCTTATTTTTCAACAAATCACCCGGAGATAACGCGCATGAACCTGTTGGACATTCTGTCGTCCGAATCCATCATAGTTGACCTCCAAGGAGAATCCAAAGAGGAAATCATCACCGAACTGGTCAACTCGCTTCCAGTCGGCGACGTGGTCACCGACCGCGACCAAGCATTGCAAGCCGTAATCGACCGCGAAAAAATCATGAGCACGGGCATCGGCGACGGCATCGCCATCCCCCACGGCAAGTCGGCCGCAGTGACCGAGTTAGTCGCGGCCATGGGCACCCAGCAGCGGGGCATGGATTTCGACGCCCTCGACGGCGAGCCAGCCTATGTGTTCTTCCTGCTGGTCTCCCCGACCAACGTTTCCGGCCCCCACATCAAGGCCCTGGCGCGGATTTCGCGCTTGCTCAAAAACGAAGAGTTCAAAAAGAAGCTCATCGAAGCGAATTCAGCCGAGGAAATCATCGCCACGATCGAAGCCGCCGAGCGCGATATTCCTTCTGCGAACTAGCGCGGCCCCTTCCCCGTCTTGCAGTTCCTCAATCCCGCGATCCTCCTCGGACTAGTCGCGGCAGCCCTTCCCCTAGCCATCCATCTGCTGCATCGAGGGCGCGCCCAGCCCCAACCTTTCAGCGACTTTGTCTTTCTGCGCCAGCTACAGCAAAACCGCATGCGGCGGCGCCAACTGCGCCAGGGGCTGGTCCTCTTGCTGCGCACGCTTATCATTATGCTGAGGGTCGGCGCCTTTGCTCGCCCGACGTATCAGGCTGGCGGCGGATGGGGAAGCGGAGATCACCCGGTGGCCGTTCACGCGCTCTTGGACCTGTCGTACAGCACCCGCTACCAACGGCCCTCTGGCTCCCTTTTCGACCAACTCCAACGCCAACTCGGCGACCTGCTGGCCGTTTTGCCCTCGCGCGATCAAGTGGCAGTGCAGCCCTTTGCCCAACGGCCTCGCGCCCCTTTTGCGGGTGACCGCGACTACTTGACCGAGCGCATTGCCGAGCTCGCGCCGATGCAAGAGGCGACGGATTTGCGCGCGGCCTTGCACGCGGCGGCCCAACGCTTCGACCAAGAATCCGCCCTAGCCGCGCACGAGCTTTTTCTTTTTACCGATTTAGCCCAATACAACTGGGATCAACTCGAGGATTCAGTCCCGTCCTTTGCTGGCACGCACGTCTATATCGCCAGCCCGCTCGCCCAGACCCGACCAAATGCTTACGTCGAGCGGGTCGCGGCCCCGAGCTGGATGCTCGCGGCCGACGCCAAAGTCACCTTGCAAACCGAAATCGCGCACAGCGGCGCGGGCACGGCTCTCGACCTTTTTGTCGATGGCCAGCGCGTGCGCCGCCAGAGCGTGGATCCCGGAGCACCGGGCAAGATCCAAGTATCACTTAGTTTTTCGCCGCGACGACCCGGGCGGCTGAGTGGGCACGTCGCGCTCGCAGACGATGCCCTCGCGCTCGACAATCGCCGCTACTTCACGCTCGACCTGCCCACCGCCATCACCGTGCTGCTGGTGGGCGAGCGGCCCGAGGACGCGTACTATGCGCGCCGGGCACTCGGAGCGGCAGCTCTCTCCGATCCGGTCGTAAAAATTCGCACCGATCTCTTTGCCAATCTCGACGCCAGCACCCTCGCCGGAGTAGATGTGCTCGTGCTCTGCAACCTCGCGCGGCTGAGCGCAGCGCAAAAGGCGACCTTGGACGAGTTCGTTGCCAGCGGTGGCGGCGTGGTTCTCTTTCCCGCGCCGCACAGCGACCTCGGCTACTACAACCGCGACCTCTTGCCCGGCCTGATTCCGGGGCGCTTCAAAAACCGGCTCGGCGCACCCGGTAACACAGCCAACTATCAAGTCTTAGATTCGGACGAGCCACACCACCCGCTTTTCAACGACCTCATCACCAGCGACGGCGATCAACCGCGCTTCTACGCCTATTTCACCATGGTCCCCGCGCCCGATCTTTTGCCCTTGGCCCGTTTCAACGGCGGGCATCTCGCCATGGCGCTAGCTTGGAAGGAGCAAGGACGCGTCGCACTCGCGGCCTTCCCCATCGACCCGCAGTGGAACGACCTGCACCGACGCGGGCTGTTTGCCCCCCTCCTGCACCGCTTGGTGCGCGAGCTGAGCCTGCCACCCGATCGCCACGCCGCTTACTTAGTGGGAGAAACGGTCTATCGCCGCTTAGCCGATGTGCCAATGGAAGCTGTGGTAGAGGCCGAAACGCCGTCGGGCGAGCGCCTGCGCTTGGAGCCGGAGCCCGTCGGCGGCCAATACTTGTGGAAGATTCCCCAAGTCGGCGAGGTTGGTATCTGGCGATTGCGCGCTGCGGGTGCAGAGGTCGATGCGTTCGCCGTCAACTTCGACGCCCGCGAATCCGCGCTCGCGCCTGTAGTGCCCGAGTACGTACGGAGCGTTTTCGCGGACGCGGAAGTCCATTTCCTCAACCCAGGTGACGACCTGCGCCTCGCGGTCTTAGGCAATCGCCACGGCCGCGAGCTGTGGCGCGAATTCCTGATTTTGGCCCTCGGCCTCCTCCTCGCCGAACAGTGGATCGCCCGCGCACCCCGCGACGTTCCGGTGCGTCAGGCGGCATAAAAAAACCACCCCTAAGTGGGGTGGTCGCTCGCTTCCCAAAACCAGCTTTGCCTCATCCGCCCGCGTCTAGCGCGCGAAAAAACTCAAACGTATAAATGCCGTGATCGTGCCCATCGGCCCATTCAATGCGAATGCCGTAGCGCCCGACGTAGCTAACCCCCTGCACCTCGGCCGTGGCCGACACCGCCTCGGGCTGCAAGAGCGTCAATCCTCCCTCGCTTGTATCGCGCAATTCCCGACAGTGGGCGCAGGGACACTCGCGCCTCAACCCCTCCAAATCGTAGCGGCTCTCGCGGCCATCACTCCACGCAATGACCAACTCGCCGGCCCGGCCATCCACGGCGATATCGCGCGGCCTCGCCTTGTTCAACTCGGCTCTCCCACCACTCTAGCACTCAGTTCGTAGGGCGCGGCGTCGGTGATCTCCACTTCGACGAAAGAACCCACCGGAGGCGTGCCCTCGGCTATGACGACTTGGCCGTCGATTTCCGGGGCGTCGCGCTCCATCCGTCCATAGCACTCCTCCCCCACGCGCGCATCGACCAAGACCACCTGCCGTGTGCCGACGAGCTCGTCGTTTTTCTCCGTACCCACGCGCTCCTGCAGTTGCGTCAGGCGGCTGTAGCGCTCCTGCTTGACCTCCTCGCTGACCGGGTCGCCAAGTTCATACGCCGAAGTCCCATCTTCCGGCGAGTAGAGAAAGCCGGTCGCGTAGTCGAAGCGCGTCTCAGCCACGAACTCCAGCAAGGCGGCAAAATCGTCCTCGGTCTCGCCGGGAAAGCCGACGATGAACGTCGAGCGCAGCCCAGCACCCGGCAGCCGCTCCTGCAGCCGCGCCAACAAATCGAGCGTCTTTTGGCGCGTCGTCGCCCGCTTCATGCGCTTGAGCACCGGATCGGAGATGTGTTGCAGCGGCATGTCGATGTATAGGCACATCTTGTCGCACGTGGCGTAGAAGTCGATCAGTTCCTCGGTCCAGAACGCCGGATAGGTGTACATCAAGCGCATCCACTCAATGCCCTCCACCTCGGCCAGCGCTTGTAAGAGGCGCACGAGCTGCGGTCGGCCGTAGAGGTCGGCCCCATAGCGCACCGAATCCTGCGAGACCAAGACCAGTTCCCGCACCCCCTCCGCGGCAAGCCGCTCGGCCTCGGCCACGAGTTGTTCGACCGGCTCGCTCACGTGTCGCCCGCGAATGGAGGGAATGGCGCAAAAGGCGCATTGATGATCGCAGCCGTCCGATATGCGCAGGTACGCCCAGTGCTTAGGCGTTAGCGAACTTCGCGGCAAGCTAGCCAAGTACCTGGGCCGCTGGACGCCCAACATGTCGTCAACGTGGTGGACGATGTCGGCCTCGTCGGCAATCGTCAGCAGTTTGTCGGCTTCCACCAACTCCTGCGCTAGCTCCTCGTAGTAGCGCGTCGATAGGCACCCTGTGACGATCACCCCTTCGCACTGCCCCTCTTGCTTGAGCCGATGAGCATCCATAATCGCGGCGAGGGATTCTTCTTTGGCCGGTTCGATAAAGCCGCAGGTATTGACCACCACCACGTCCGCTTCTTCCGGCGCGTCCGTCATCTGATAAGCATGGCCCTGCAAAAGCCCCAGCATCCGCTCGGAATCGACCGTGTTTTTCGGGCACCCCAAGCTGATCAGGTGAACTTTGTGCGGCTGATTCTCGCTCATATCATGCCTCGCAAAAGCGCTGCGCGTATGCAATGGCCGCGCGCACCGTGTCATCGGTTATGCCCTCCACGACCTCCACCTCCCCAATCCGCCGCCCCAACACGAACCGCAGCTGCCCATCCACTCGCTTCTTGTCGGCCTTGGCACAGGTCAAAATCCGCTCCGCCTCCACCTCGGCCAACCCTTCGGGCACCCCCAACCGCTCCAACAACGCGTCCTGCCGCAGCCTCTCTGCCTCGGGCCAAAACCCCTCGCGGCAGGCGATTTCGCCCGCGGCGATCAAACCCAAAATTATCGCCTCTCCGTGCCGGTAGCGGCCGTAATCCGTGGCGGCTTCAATCGCGTGGCCAATGGTGTGCCCGTAATTGAGGATGGCCCGCAAGCCCTGCTCCTTCTCGTCGGCGGCCACCGCCTCGGCCTTGATCTCGACATTGCGGCCAATCAGCCAGTCCAAGGTCTCCGGCGCCAGCGCCATATCCACGACTTCCTCCAAGTGCTCCTCCAAAAAGGCGAAGAGCGCGGCGTCGCGGATCAGCCCGTGTTTGACCACCTCGGCCATGCCCGCAACCCGCTCCCTCCTCGGCAGCGAGTGCAGCGCATTAGTGTCGGCCAAGACCAAGCGCGGCTGGTGAAAGGTGCCGATCAAGTTTTTGCCCAGCGCGTGGTTGACCCCCGTCTTGCCGCCGATGCTCGAATCCACCTGCGCGACGATAGTCGTAGGCACCTGCACATAGGGCACGCCGCGCAAATAGGTAGAGGCCACAAAGCCCGCCATGTCGCCGACTACGCCCCCGCCGAGGGCCACAACCCAATCGCCGCGGTCGAACCCGGCCGCGATCATCTGCGTGAAAATGCCCTCGGCCCCGTGCAGGTTCTTAGCCTCCTCACCCCCGGCATAGACAATCTCCAACACCTCGAATCCAGCGGCG
>JAPOYQ010000644.1:5327-5605 GCA_026706505.1 Gemmatimonadota bacterium | reverse complement strand
GCGCGATGCGTACGATGACGTGGGGGTGTTTGCCGTTGATGTGTACACCTTCTCCGGCTTGATGCGACAGATGGCTTACGAGGGGGCTTGGCAGCCCGTGTTGGACTTTTTGCGCGACGCCTTGGCCGAACAAACTGGCATTCGCGACTACATGGATGGCGAGAAGGTCATCCACGGCTTTGTCGCCGCCCACTTGAGCATGGTGGACCAGTTTCTGCTGCACTCGGAGTACGAACTGAACAAGGGATACGCGGATTTGTACTTGGAGCCGTTTCTGG
>JAPOYQ010000644.1:0-5317 GCA_026706505.1 Gemmatimonadota bacterium | reverse complement strand
TTCTGGCTCAATATCCCGACGTGCGGTTCGGCTACGTGTTGGAACTGAAGTACCTGAAACGACGCGAAACCCTCGACCAATCCCTACTAGCAGAAAAGGTGCAGGAGGCTGTGCTTCAGTTGCGCGGCTACTTGGCGGACTCGTCGTTGCGCCGCCGCCACCCGTCGGTGCGGCACATCGGCTTGGCCGTTGTGTTTCACGGCTGGGAGATGGTTGCTTACGAGGCGGAGGACGACGACGCGACGAGAAATTATTGACCTCTGCAAATATAAAGGAATGTTTTACAGTTTAAGTTGTGCATACTTGAAGAAGCCTCGAATCAGGTTGTTATCATGATGTTGGGTAGTGATCGACATCATAGCTGCATCGGTCAAGTCGTCGATGTGGTCTGGGATAAAATTGGCCAGATGGCCATACTTGGTATGATTCCAGACCTGTTCGACCGGATTCAATTCGGGTGCATAAGCGGGAATCCATTCGACCTCCAGTTGATCGGGATACCTTGTTTGCAAGATCGCTACCGCGGCGCGATGCACACTCCACCGATCCCATATGAGCACGACCTTGCGCCGTATCATACGCAGCAGATGACCAACAAAGGAGACCACATCCTGCGCATCAATATTATGCTCATACAACCGAAAATAAACGCCCAACCGCTTCCGTCGAGGCGGCAAGGTAATCGCAGCCTGAACCGACAAGCGATCGTGGCGATTCCACACCGGGTGTATGGGCGTGTGACCCGACAAAGCCCACGTCCTACGACGGGTGGGTTGCAACAGGAAGCCGCTCTGATCGATCCAGACGATGGTCATCCTTTTTTGTCGGGCTTTTTTTTAATCCGCGGCCATTCCACCAAACGCCATTGGCGCACAGCCTGCTCATCCTGTTCCCGCGCCTGGTGCTGGGGATATTGGCACGAAAAACCCAACCCATGCAGCAGACGACCCACATGATCGGGATGATAGGACACCCCAAAGGTTTGTTCAATCACCTGGGCTACGCGCCTACAGGTCCACAACGCGCTATCAAAGCCGGCCGCTTGGGGGCCTGCCAGCAAAAGCTTTTTCAACTGCGCCTGGTCTTGGCCACTCAATCGACAGCCCCGGCCCGGATGCGGTTTGGCTTTCAGCCCCGCCGCCCCGTGGTGGGCCTTCCGTTCCTTCCACCGATGAACCGAAGAGGGGGAGGCTTTGACCAGACGAGCCACTTCGTTGATGCTTTTGCCTTCCTCAAGCAACCCAACCGCCCATTGGCGGCGATATTCTAGCCGATCGGCACTGCCTTTAGGTCGCATAAAAATGAATATAACTATATTCCTTTAAAAATGCAGAAGGCAATAATTTCCTCACTCCTTCTGAGCCAGCAGCAAGGCGGCTCCCCCAGCCAAAAACAGATCGCGCAACAGAACCCAGGCCAGCGAAGTTCCCCTGTCGCCACCAAAACAACCACAAGTCACATCGTTGCCGTGGTACATATTGATGCCGAGCGCCGCGCTGAAAACCACTAACAGAATCAAGAAGACCAACGCATTGCTGCGCGGCCAAATGTCGAGGAGCAGAAGGCCGCCAGCGATCAGTTCAATCCAGATAACCGACAGTGCGAACGGCGCGGCCCAATCCGCTGGGAGCATATCAAAGGCCGCAACCGTCTCGACGAAAGACGGTATCTGCACGAGCTTTGCGGCCCCCGCCCAAACGAAGACACCGCCCAGCACCAAGCGGATCACGAGGGCCTGATAGGGCCTGAGTGCGAGTTTATCCATTAGAAGGGTCCCTCCGATTCCACCGGATAACCCGCTTCTTCCCATTGGGGAAACCCGCCGGCGAAGACGTAGATCCGGGTGAAATCCATTTCCTCTGCGAGCTTTTGCGCCAGTTTGCTGCCCAAGTTACACGTCGTACCCGAACAGTAAACGACCAGCGCGGTATCCTTGGATACCTTTTCGGGCCTTTGGACATCATCCACGGCCAAGCTGTGTAACGCGCCGCTGGAGACGCCGATGGCCACTACTAGCAATGCCCTGCCGACAATTCGCTTCATCAGAGCCAACCCCCTTTCTCCGGCAGTCGCACCAGCCCTATGTCAAACTCCTACTGCCGGTATTTTGCCGCGCACGAATTCAGTGATGGATCGCGCCGACACAAACCGTTCTGCCCGCAGTTCCTCGTCTTCCACATCAATGGCAAAGTGCGTTTCCAAGGCCATGACGAGCTGCAGCATGACTATCGAATCAGCACCCATGCCAGCACTCAACAGCAACTCGTCGTCCGGGATCTCTTCCGGTTTGATCTCCAGTTCAAGGGCTTGGACGATAACCTGCTTGACTTGTGTTTCGAGTCTCATCTCGGTATCCATGATAGCCTCTTCTCTTGTGCTCTTTAGCGGATGGGGCCAACAACGGCCTTTTCTTTTTTAGCAGATTCACTTGGGTTGTACCGTCGCCCTATGCAGGCTCAGGTATAGCATAGGTAGGTAGATCGGCAACAAAACCGACGAAGCCACCAAGCCGCCGGTTACGCCCACGGCCAGCGGATACCATATACTCTCGGTATCCTCGAACAATACGATGGGCAGGAGCCCGGCCAACGTGGTCAGGGTGGTAATGGCAATCGGCTTGAGGCGCTGGGCCGCGGCGGCGAATACCTCGGCCGCGAGGTCGCCGCCCCCCGCTTTGGCCTTCTCGTCCATCTGGTATAGCATGAGAAAGGCGTTGTTGACCGCGATGCCAGCCAAAAAGAGCACTGCGATATAGCCGCCAGTGTCAAAGCTGGCCCCTAAAAAATAGAACGCATCGAACAGGCCAATCAGCGCCATTGGAACCGCCAGCAGCACCAAAAAGGGCTTGGTCCAAGACTCAAAGAGGCAGGCGGCGATCATCCACCAGTCCTCGTACGCGCGAGCCATCGCGCCATCCTCGCCGATGGAGTCGGGCAGCAACCAGACCGGCAAGCCCCATAGCAACACCAGTAACGCCAGCATGATCCGGCGGTGCTTGCAGCAGAAGCCGAGCAGGGCAATGTATGTTCGGGACAGTAAACTCATGGTCTAAGCCGCGCTTTCCCTCCGCCTGTCCAGCACCAACATGAGAGGCGGCAGCAGTAGGCAGGATACGAGGAAGGAAAAGAGCACGGTGGCACCCAGCGCCAAGGCCACGGGCTTGAAATAGAGTTGTAGGGTTTGCGACAGGAAAAAGACCGGGAGCAAGGCTCCGACGGTCGTCAGGTTGGAGGCCAGCAGCGGTCTCAGCACCCCGGCGACCCCAGCGAGGATGCGCTGCTGAGCCGAGCCGCCACCTGTTGTTAGATGGCGCTGGACGCTGTCGTACACCACGACCGAATTATCGACACTCAGGCCGTAGCCCACGGTCAAGCCGGCCAAGGTCAACACGTTCAGAGTCATACCCGCGAGGTGGAGCAAGCCCACGGTATAGGCCAGCACCAGCAGGATGGTACCCCATATGAGCAGAGTCGCCGACACTCTCTTGTACGTGAAGATGACGATAGCGGCAATAAACAGCACCGCCAAAAAGGTGCGGTTGCCGATCTTGGCCAACTCCTTCTTCAAATCCTCGCCCTTGTCCAGTTCCTTGACCAAACCGATACCCGGCGGCGCGTCCTGCATGGCACTCGCCATGGCAGCCTTGACCGCAGCGGACGTTTCGAGCAGGTCCATCCCCGGGTATTTCTCTATGGTGATCAATACGGAGTTTTTCCCGTTGATGCGGATGCGGCTAAAGTCGTTGGGCGCGTCCCAATAGACCCGCGCAATATCCCCCAAGCGGACCGCGGCCGATCCAATGGGCATCCGCTTGAGCGTTTCCAAATTGTCATAGCCCCCGTCAAAGCGCACCTTTTTCGCCGTGCCGGCGTCCCACAGCGTTCCCAAGCTCGATTTGCCGCCGCTCAACTGCTGCTGCAACGCCGCTATATCCTCGCTGGAAAGCCCTGTGCTTGTCGCAACTTTTCCATCTATCTCGATCACCAGTTCGAGCGGCTCGCCCCCTTCTAGTTGTACGTCTTTGATGCCGGCCACTGCGAGCAAGGCTTTTGGGATGCGGGTTTCCGCGTACTCTCTCAACTCGCCCGGTCGCCGGTCGCCGTACAAGCGGTAACTGAGGAAGCCAGCCAAGTCCGCCAATTCCTCGGGCACCGAGCGCTGGATCGCCGGCCATGAGACGCCTTCGGGCATGGTCTCGTAGAGCGGGTGGATTCGTTCGTTCAATTCTACTTCCAGCAAGCCTATATTCGCCCTAGTGTCGAATTGTACCGCGAGTTCGGTGGAGCCTTCCCTAGTCTGCGAGCGAATGCCGGTGACGTGATCCAACTGCTGGACCAACGACTCCAGCGGCCGCGTTACCTCGGACTCTACGGTGAACGCCGAAGCTCCAGGCCATTGCACGCTGAGTCGCAACTCGGGCAGTTCACTCGGCGGCGACAGCTCGACCGAGATGACCGCAAAACTCGCAGCAGCCAAGATGCCGCAGGTGGCTACTGTAGTGAACACCGCGACCGGATGGTCGAGGGTCCAGTGTATCGCACGCATCAGGCTTTTCCCTGAAAATAGCGGAAGAGTGGCGTTGAACGACTACGCCAGCGGGGACCATTTCTCAAGCCAATGATGCCTGATTTCGGCTAAGGGGTGCGAGGTCACGGTTGATCTCCTCCTATGAGTGGGTGGAGGCCGTTCATCGAGCCGACGGTATCTGATTTCGACTAAGCGGTTCATGGTTGCCCTCCCGCTGAGAGTGAGTAGAAGCCTACCCGGCGACCTCCACTCCTTAGCGGAGGGGCCGGCAACGGCTTACTTTCGTGTTAGTTAGCAGATTCCGTGCCAATCCGATCTAAAAATCACAACTGCTTGTTATATAGAGAGTTACAAAAAATTGGGGCATTTCATACCAAACGCCGAATCGCTCTTTAATTGCACCCTTTCGACGCAGCTATAGCTCTGTTAAATTCCTATTTCACGCTTTTACAATGGGTTAGAGCAAGTGCGTCCCAGTTGTCGCAGTGCGCTAGGAACGCATGGGGACATGGCTGGCACCGGGTGAGCATCGGTGCGGACAGCCGTCTGATACGAGATAGGATTGGTGCTGAAACCCGGCGTAAAGGATTAACGAATCCGCAAAAGGCGCTGAGCGATTGTCGAGCGGTCGGGGGCTTTAAATCAGCAGGGTAGTGCCGCTCGCAGTGCCTGAGTTACCCTCTGCTGGTCTTCCGCCGTCAAACGCCCCACCGTACCGAGAATGAGTCCGTTGTCCAACGTGAACAGCTTCATCCGGGCGAGACAGGGTTTGCGCAAGCCGGCTTGGCTC
>JAPOYQ010000436.1:3999-5609 GCA_026706505.1 Gemmatimonadota bacterium | reverse complement strand
TGTCGAGCAGACTGACAGTGCCAGCCGAGGTGTCGGCTACCCACAGCCTGCCGTCGGGCCCCCAAGCGATGCCGTGGTTGCGAAAACCGGGGGTGCGAAATTGATGTTCTTCTTCCCAAGTGTCGGGGTTCATGACGTGGACCATTTGGGAAGGCGGCGAGGCCACGTATAGCTTGCCGTCTTTCCATTCTAGGCCGTGGGAACCGGTGGTGCGCGCGTCTGCGATACCCTCCCGGGGCGCTGTGATGCCAGCACCGGGCGAATCGTATTTGGCGATGGTGCGGCCCGTTGCCAGTTCTAGTTTGGCGATCTTGAGTTCATAAGTAGAGGCGATCCACAGACATCCATCTCCTAGGGTAATGCCGCTGGAGTGGACTGTATCGGTCTGGGCTGCGAACAAGGTCTCGCCGGTTTCATAATCCAACTTGTACACTTTGTGATCGACTTGGTCGATGACCCACAGGCCGTCGGGAGCGGCTTGGATGCCGTTCGGCTGCGGTCCAGGGCACGAGAATCGCTTGTCCACCTTGGCAATATTTGAAGCCATTGTGTTTGTCCTCCATTAAAGAAAGTGAGTACTAACGGTCGAGCGGCGTGGCGATGATGTTGTCAATCAGCCGAACGTTGGACAGACGCACGGCGAGGGCGATGACGACCGGGCCGGTGATATGAGCCACTTCTTCGAGCGTGTCCGGGTGCGCGATAGCAATGTAATCAATGGCCGCGTCGAGTGCGCGCTCGATGTACGCCCGCATCGCGGCGACGATCCGACTAGCGTCGCGTTCGCCCTGTTCGATCTGTTCTCGGCCCATTGTGAGTGCTTCGTAGAGGGACGATGCACGCTGTCGCTCTTCTGCGCTGAGGAGGATGTTGCGCGAACTCATGGCCAAGCCATCTGCTTCGCGCACGGTGGGGGCAACCTCAACGCGCAAATCCAAGTTCAAATCGCGCACTAGTCGACGAATGACAGCCGCCTGCTGGTAGTCTTTTTGGCCGAAGACGGCTAGATGCGGTTTGACGGCGGTGAATAGTTTGGTCACTACGGTGGTGACGCCGCGGAAATGCCCGGGGCGGAAGGGGCCGCACAGACCCTTAGTTAACTCTTCAACTTCGACGAAGGTCGAGAAGTCAGGGGGATAGAATTCCACTGTCTGAGGGTGAAAGACTGCATTGACCCCTCGGCGGGACAGCAGGTCGAGGTCGCGCTCCATGTCGCGCGGATAGATAGCGTAGTCTTCTTTCGGCCCGAATTGCAGTGGATTGACGAAAATGCTGACTACCGTGCGGTCCGCGGCTTCGAGGCTGTGATCGACCAAGCTGAGATGTCCTTCGTGTAAAAAACCCATCGTCGGCACTAGTCCAACGCATAGGCCCTTGCCGCGCCAAGCGTCGGATTGGGCCTGCATTTCCGCGACCGTGTGTATGCGTTTCATGGGATGGTGGGAAGGGTGAGAGGGTCGGCGGCCTTAGCTTCGCGACAGTTGAGCGCGGCGAGGTACGCAGCAAATGGCCGGCCGGTGACTGGATGGCTAAGGTGCGGGGCGATTTCGCAAAGAGGCACTAGTACAAAGCTGCGCTCGTGCATGTGCGGGTGCGGCAGAGTCAGATCC
>JAPOYQ010000436.1:0-3980 GCA_026706505.1 Gemmatimonadota bacterium | reverse complement strand
GACGCGCTCGCCATAGAGCAGTAGATCGAGGTCGAGGGTGCGCGGCCCCCAGTGAATACGGCGTTGCCGCTGGTGCTTTTTTTCGGCGGCGAGCAGGGCGGCTAACAGCGGCTCGGGAGCGAGCGAGGTTTCTATAGCAAAGACGGCGTTGAGGAAATCCGGTTGCTCGATCGGCCCCAGCGGCTGGGTTTCGTAGGCGCGGGAGACCTCCGCAAGGCGCGTGTTGGGGAGTGTGGCGACTTCTTTGAGTCCGGCTTTGAGGTACGCGCGGCGATCGCCGAGGTTGCTGCCGATGGCTATATAAGCTCGTTCAGGCATAGGACCGGCGTATTTCGACTTCGATGCCGTCAAAGTGTGCAGCGACCGGAGGATTGGGTTTGCGCACGCGGACGACGAGTTCGACCGGAGCGCAGTGGGTACCCACCTTCTCGGCGATGCGCTCGGCGAGGGCTTCGACCAATTTGCAAGGCTCGCCGGTGACTACATCGGCCACCAGCGCGTACACCTCTGGATAGTTGATCGCCGCATCTATGTCGTCGCTGCGCCCTGCTCGGCGAAAATCGCCGTAGAGTTCGACATCGACTTCGTAGTGCTGGCCGAGTGCGGTCTCTTCGGGGAAAAGCCCGTGATAGGCAAAAAAGCGCATGTTGCGCAGGCGGAGTGCGTCGTTGGGCATGGCAAGGGCTTCAGGCGCGACCCAATGCCCGATAGGCGATGTCGCGGCGGCAATAGGCGTTGTCAAAGGCGATCTGATCGACTGCTGAGTAGGCTTTGGCGACGGCGGCTTGGAGATCGGCGTCCGTGGCCGTCACGCCGAGCACCCGGCCGCCATCCGTAATGACTCGACCGTCGTGCTGGGCTGTGCCGGCGTGAAAGACGAAGAGGTCGTCGCGGTCGGCAAAAGCCTCCAAGCCGCGGATCTCAAGGCCCTTCTCATAAGCTTGCGGATAGCCGTCCGAGGCCATGACCACGCAGACGGCCGCTCCAGATGCGCATTCGACTTGCACCTGGTCCAAGCGGCCGTCGCAGGCGGCGGTGAGTAAATCGACGAGGTCGGTTTTGAGCAGGGGCATGAGGATCTGGCATTCGGGATCGCCGAAGCGGGCGTTGAACTCTACGACTTTAACGCCCGCGTCGGTGCACATCAGCCCGCAGTAAAGCACGCCTTGGTACGGAGTGCCCAGCCGACGCATTTCGGCGAGTACGGGTCGGATGACGCGCTCCTTGGCTTCGCGCACTAGGGCTGGCGTCATCACCGGTGCCGGAGCGTAGGCCCCCATGCCGCCGGTGTTGGGGCCTTTGTCGCCGTCGTAGATGGGTTTGTGGTCTTGGGCCGGCGTCAGGGTGATAAAATGCTCGCCGTCGCAGATTGCAAAGAGCGAGGCTTCCTCGCCAGTCATGTATTCCTCGACGACAATGTGGTGTCCGGCTCCGCCTAAGGTACCTTCGTCGAGCATGTCGTGCGCTGCTGCGAGGGCTTGATCTACACTCTGGCAGACGACTGCCCCTTTGCCGGCGGCTAGGCCGCTGGCCTTGACCACGATTGGGGCACCCTGCTCGTGGATATAAGCACTGGCGGCTTGGCTGTCAGTGAAACTCTGGTGCCGGGCGGTGGGGACGCCGACGCGCTCCATCAGCTCTTTGGCGAAGACCTTGCTGCTTTCGATGCGGGCGGCGGCTTTAGTGGGGCCGAAGATCGTCAGGCCGCTGGCGTGGAAGCGATCGACGATGCCACCAGCTAGGGCGTCGTCTGGGCCGACGACGGTCAGCTCGATTTGCTGCTCGTGGGCAAAGGCGACTAGACGCTCGATTTCGCCGACGAGTTTTTCGCGTTCGGCCACGGGGGTATCGACGCGAATATCGACGCATTCAGCGAGGGAGGCCATGCCGGGATTGCCGGGGGCGACGTAGAGTTTGTCGATGCGCTGGCTCTGCGCTAGCTTCCACACGAGGGCGTGTTCGCGCCCCCCTTTGCCGACGACTAGGACGTTCATTGGTTTAGCGTTCCTTTCTGAGACTTAGAGATAACCAAATTCCCGCAAATCGCGCTCTTTATTGCGCCAGTCTGGGCGGACTTTTACCCACAGTTCTACATAGACAGGCTCGTCGAGTAGTTCCTCTAAGGCGACGCGAGCTTGGCGTCCAATTGCCCGCAGACGCATACCCTTCTTGCCGATGACGATGCCCTTTTGGCTTTCGCGCCCGACGTAGATAATAGCGCGAATGTAGGTTTTGTGGCCCGGACGCTGGCGGAATTCCTCGATGTGGATGTTGATGGCGTAAGGTAGCTCGTCCTCAAGGTGCTCAAAAGCTACCTCGCGGATGCGTTCAGCGGCAAAAAACCGCTCGGGCTGTTCGGCCACCATATCGTCAGGATAGAGCTTGGGGCCGCAGGGTAGCTGGGCCTCTAGGCGCGATAGCAATTTGCCGAGTCCGTCGCCGCGCAGGGCGGAGACCGGGATCGGACTGGCGATGCCGAACTCGTCCGCGATGCTTTTTTGCAGGGCGTCTAGCTGGGTGGGTTGTACTAGGTCGATCTTGTTGAGTACGGCCAAGACTGGTACCCGCGCACGCTCTAAGAAGTCCTTGACCAGCGCGCTGCGATCTTTGGGGCGAGAGGCGTCGAACAGCAACAAGACTAGGTCGGCTTGGCGGGCGGCTTGGTCGATTTGGTGGGCCATGGTCTCGTGCAGCTTGTAGGAGGACTCTAACAGGCCAGGCGTGTCCAAAAAAATTATCTGGCTCTGTGGACGGGTGAGGATGCCGAGGATGCGGCTGCGAGTCGTCTGCGGTTTGGCCGTGACGATGGAGAGCCGTTGGCCCAAGAAGGCGTTGAAGAGGGTGGACTTACCCGCGTTGGGACGACCGGCCAGGGCTACGTAGCCGACGCGGGGTTGCTCAGAAGCGGAAGCTGGCGGACAACTGGTAGGTTGCTTCGAGCGCATCGTGCTGCAAATAGGCGAGGTCGAGGTCGAGGTTGCGGTGGGGGGTAAGCCCTAGTCCAAAGGACTGGCGGCCTTCCTCTAGTCCAGCCCGCAAGGCGATGTAGCGATGGCGGTATTCTAGGCCGGCGTTGAGCGGGACGTCATCGGTCGCAGCAGATGCATCGCCGCCGGAACGGGTGGCTAGGAGGGCGGTGGTCTGGCCTTCGGCGATGGGTATGGCGTACGCCACGCCCAAGAGCAGCGAGGGCTGGATGCGGTCGGTACTGTCCGTATTCCAGACGATGGGCGTGGTGATTGCGTCGCGCACGTTAGCTGCCAGCGCGATTTGATGGCTCAATTGATAGCGCACGCCTAGGTCGAGGCCAAAGCCGTAGGCGTTGATGGAGGCGACTTGACGATAAATGGCCTTGGCGCTTAACCCAAGGGATAAGCGCGCACCGAGCCGACGACTGCCCGATAGATACAGGGCGTAATCCGCGCTTTGTTCGGTCGAGGCGATGAGCGGACGGTTGTCAGTGCTGGGGGGCTGTAGAGGATCCGGCAGTTCGGTAAAGTGGATGTCGTCAATGCCCATGCGGACTAAGCTCAGGGCCATACCGTGCAAAAGGCGACCCGGTCGGGCGATGGCGACAAAATCGCGCTGGATGAGGCCGGAGAAGTGTTCGGAATGGGTCAGGTGAACTTGGCGACTGCTGAGGGCGGATAGGCCAGCCGCATTCCAATAGCCCGCGGTGGCGTCGTCTGCGAGGGCCACATAGGCACTGCCCAAGGCCACAGAGCGGGCACCCGCGCCCAAGCCGAGGAACTCGCCGGCGTAGCGCGAGGCGGCGTGTACAGCCCCGGTCAATAACAGGGCTAATGCAAGGGAAAGGAAGCTCTTGGGCATGGATTGTAAAAAGCTAGCGGAAGGGTGGCGGAGTGTCAAATCGGCTCGCTGCACCATATCCCGCAAGTGTGGATGATTTTCAGGCTATGAGGACGATTTGCAGATCCATGACGTTAGTACCCGTAGGACCCGTGATGACGAGGTCGTCC
>JAPOYQ010000915.1 GCA_026706505.1 Gemmatimonadota bacterium | reverse complement strand
AGGGATTGTCAAAAAAGAACGGCTCCCGCTTGGCGTCTGCACCCCACACGCAGACGCGCTTGGCGGTGTTCAGGTCCAAGACAGAAAAAAACACTCCGCTGCCCATGCGGGCGTCGAGCACGGTCAGATAGTCGGGGGTCGTGCCCACCACCATGGTGCGGAAGGTGTGGTCTTGGGCTTGGGCTTTGACTTTGACCTCGCGCTGGGGGGTGACGTAGTCCGCCAAAAGGCAGATGCGGGCAATCGACCGCGCATCGTCCCAAGTCAGGCCCGGAGAGCGATTCTGGTCGCTGTCGCTGCCTTCGGTCTCCTCGTCGGCTTCTTTTTCCCAGTGTTGGACGATGATATTGCTAATGCCCATCTGACGGATTTGTTCGAGGGATTCCTGCTTGGCACCCTCGCCGATGGAGAGCATGGCAATGACCGCGGCCACGCCGAAGATGATACCGAGCATGGTCAGCAGGGTCCGCAGCTTGTGCGAGAGCAAGCCGATTAGGCTCAACGAGGCGGTTTCGCGTAGATCCATTAGTACGCCTAAGGCGAGGGCAAGGCGTCGGCCGATTCCATGAGGCCGCTGGTGTCGGTCGCTTGGAGCGGATCGCGCAAGGTGATGTGATCGTCGGGTGCAAGCCCTTCTTCGACGATGACGAAGTCCTCGTTTTTATGGCCCAGCTTCACTTCCCGTTCCTCGGGCTGACCGCCCACTAGACGATAGACGAGGGTGCGCCCATCTTTCTCAAAGATCGCGTCTAAGGGGATGTAGAGGGGCATAGGTGCGGCACTAGCGACCTCGGCGGTGGCCTCGTGTTGCACGGAGTCTGGAGCGGCCGTCGGCCGCGGCGGGATGGTCTCGACGATGACGTGACAGGTGGCGGTCATGCCAGGTTTGAGGCGGATGTCTTCTTCTTCGATCTGGATGATTACGTCAAATACTTTGACGTTTTTTTCGCCTTCCTTCTCGCGGCCGAGCGAGGCGATGCTCTTGATTTTGCCGTGGAATGTTGGTTCGGGCAGGGCGTCGAGCTTGATGGTGGCGACTTGGCCGGTGTCGAGCTTATCGACCTCGACCTCGTTGACGTAGGTTTTGACCTGCATGTGGGAGAGGTCGGGTAGGGAAATGACGTTGACGCCGCCCCATATCTCGTCGCCGACCCGAATTTTTTCCGGCCGCTCGCCCTTCCAGACCTTGCCGTACACGACTAAACCGGGCTTTTCGGCCTTGATGGTCGTGCTTGCCAGATCGTCGCGCGACTTTTTCAAATCGCGCTCTTGGCGTTCGATGTTGAGTTGGCGCTTTTTGACATCAGCGGCGTTGACGATTTTTTGCGAGGCCAGCTTTTCGATGGCCTGCTGATGGCTCAGCTTGGCTTTGTGGGCCTCGATTTCGGCTTCTTCCTTTTGCACGGTGGCCTCAAAGACCATGCGCTCGACCGTTAGCTCGGCCAAGCGCAAATTGGCCTCCTCGTTGGCAATGTCGGCTTCGAGCTTGGCGATTTCGGCCTTTTGGGTGGCTAGCGTTTTTTCTAGGTCGGCCTTAGCGGACTCGACCTCCTGTTCGTCGTCCATGACCCGCTTCTGAAAATCCGTCTGTTCAAATTGCACCAATAAGTCACCGACTGCGACTTGCTCGCCTTCGGGAAACAACTCGACGATTTTGAGCTGGCCTCTGACGCGGGGTGCGACGACGTTTTCGGCTTCTACTGATTCCAACTCACCGCCCTTGAGCTTGAGTTTGATGACGAACTCGCCCTGCTGGACCGGATAGGTAGGGATGGAGGATTCGGCTTCCTCGTGCATCAAGTGCCCACCAAGCCAAGCCCCGCCCAAGACGAGGATTAAGAGCAGGGAGAGAATCCACCAGCGGCGTTTGATCTGTGTCATAAAAGCCCTTCCGCGTCAGCGCGCATTGGGGTTTTGCAGGGCGACGATATCGCCTTCGGCCAAGCCAGAGGTGACGACCGCCGCGGTGGCATTTTTGTGCCCGATCACTACGGGCACTTCCGCGAATTTTCCGTTGGCGAAGCGGAAAGCGACGAGGCCCTCCTCCCGCTCGAAGAGGGCATTCAGCGGCACTGAGAGGGCCTCGGGGACGGTTTCTAAGACGATTTCGACCTCCGCGGACATGCCCGGCTTGAGCCGCTCGTCTTGCTCGGCGACGTCGATGACCAGTTCGAAGACGCGGATATCCGGCGCACCGGGCTGGGGCGAGGCCATGGGCGCTAGTTCGGACACCACTCCATTAAAGACCGGGCCGGGAAAGGCTTCGAGCCGGATGTAAGCCCGCTGGCCGACGCGCACGCGCTCGATGTCCATTTCGCCGATCAGGCAGAGCACTTGCATCTTGCGCAAATCGGGTATTTCGAGCAAGGCCCGGCCGCCCCAGACTTGGTCGCCGACCGCGACTTTGCCCTCTTCGTCGGTACCTGGTTTCCAGATTTTGCGATAGACCACAATACCCGGTTTGGTCGCATAGATGCTAGTGCGTTCGTAATCGCGTCGCGCCCTTTCGTAGCGCTCCTGCCTCCGGGCGATGTTCAGCTCGTGCTTGCGAAAATCCACGCGATTGACCACTTGTTGGGCTGTGGACTCCTGCCGCGCTTCCGCCACGGCGCGCCGGGCCTTTTGCAAATTGATGCGCCCTTGCTCTTGGTCGATGGTCGAGGCGAACTGCTGGCGTTCTTGGTTGAGCGTGGCGAGTTTGAGCTCGGCCTGCCGCTGCTGGATCTTGCGCTTGATGTCGGCTAGGCGTTGCTCGCGCTCGGCCTTGGCCTTGGTGAAGTCGGAATGGGCCTGTTCGAGCTGCCCCTCGCGGTCGAGCATCTCCCGTTCAAATTCGGCTGGGTCGAACTGGAGGATCAAGTCGCCGACATCCACTTGCTCGCCCTCGGGCCAGAGGTGGATGATTTTGAGTCGGCCGCCGATCCGCGGCGACGCCACGACTTCGCCGCTGGCTGCTCGCACCTCGCCTCCCTCAAAGTGCGTCACTGCAAAATCACCGCGTTCGACTTCGACCGTAGGCAGGTCGGGTGGTGCGCCCCGACAGGCGCACAGCACTAGAGCGCAAAAGACCACTTTCACTGGGTGGTCTCCTCAACCGCTAGCACTTGCGTCCGCTCCAGCCACCCGGCCGCCGATGCTGGCGGCTGGCGCACGCGCACGTAGCCCGCTCGCTCTTCCTCGACGAGCAAGACCGCGCCCGCCTCGACGCGGGCCAACACCGGGGCGCTGGGAGTGGGGGCAGTGCGCAGTACGCCACCGCTGGGTGCGTACACCATGCGCTCGACGAAGTCGTCAACCGTGGCTCTAAACACGGCCATGGCATCGCGGGCCAAGTCGCCGTGGGGCTCAATCCGCACGGCGGCTAGCCTACTGTAACGCCAAGTGATTCCGGCACCCGCCATCCCACTCTGGGTGCGGAGATGGGCCAGCTCGGGCACCGGAGCAGATGCCTTGGGACCGGCGGCGGTAAAGACCGCGGTGACCAAGGTTTCGGTCTCGGGGTTGTAGGGGCTGGGTTGGGCCTGCCAGCGGAGCAGTTGGCCGTCTTCGTACACTTGTAGGATATAGGCGCGGGTGAGTTCGTCGAAGCGGGCCACAATGCCCCGGTATTCGCACTCGGCGCGTTGCAAGTCGTCGATGTCGCGGGCCGTATCGCGCACAACGCTTGGATTGGGGGGGGGGAGTAGGACGAGGGCGGGCGCGAGTATCGTCTTGAGGGTGCGGGCGGCTAACATGGCGTTGGGTATAATAAAGATGCTAGTTTAGCAGTGTATCTTTGTCAAGAAGTACAGAGGGTGGACGCGAGGGCGCGTTTGCGAGGTAGGGGAATCGGCTATCGATATGTGCTTTGGGCGCGGATGCAAGCGAGTGCGTATATTTTTGTTGCCCAAGCAAGGAGAGCACTCCAGCCGTGATCCTAGCTCTGCCAACAGACAAGCTGACGCCGCGCACAGCCGACGAATTCCTCGTAGAGTTTCTCGACTACGCGCACGGGGCCGTGCCTGGGCAGCCCTTGGAGGTCGATTTGCGGCCCTTGCACTTCATTGATCCATACGGCTTGGTGACTTTGTGCTTGATGGCGCGCTATGGGGATGCGCTCTCGTCGCGGGTCGTCTTTCACCTGCCCGAAGTCTTCGCCCTGCGAACGTATCTGGGACGGGTGCGGTTCGCCGCGGCCTTGGATGGGGTTGAACTCGTCGGGCCGACGCTCATCGTGGATCAGGAGCGGGAAAAGGAAGAGAGCGAGGCCCTGTTGGAAATCACGCGCATTGAGGAGCGGGCGGATATCGAGACTGTGTTGGGCAAGATCAGCCAGCGCGTAGAGGCGATTCTGGCCGAGGAATTGCGCTACACCGAAGTAGAGATCAACCAGTTCAAAAACGTCGTCGCCGAGTTGTGTCACAACATTCTCGACCACAGCGAGAATTGGGGCTATCTGACGGCTCAGCGCTACTTGGATTCGCGGGTGGGGAAAAAATACGTGGTCATCGGAGTGGGAGATCTGGGGATCGGGATCAAGAAGAGTCTGTCGGTGCGCTACGACGCGGCGGACTGGTCGCACGGCACCGCCATACTTAACTCGTTGCAGAAGCACTTTTCCCGCGACGCGACCCGCGGCCTAGGATTGTACATCGTCAACCAGATTTGCAATCGCTACAACGGCTCATTGCACATCCGCTCGGGGGATACGCGGGTCTATATTCGCGGTCGGCGGCACTGGGAACACGCTTCAGTCCACTTTCCCGGCACCCAGATTGCCATTGCGCTCTATCAGCGCGAAGGAGGCGAGTAGGCAATGTTCGGCCAGCATCACAAGCCCCCCAAACCGCCCGGCTACGAGCCTTGGTTGTTGTTGGCCCTAGCGGTGGTCATCGCCGGCCTCGGCGTGGCTGCCTATGTGGCCGCGAGCATTTTATTTCCAGGCTTCTAGCCCCATCATATTGGTATCCGTCTAATTCCGCATCGCTCATTTTGTGGTAGAAATTGCTTGACAGTCGGGAAATATCCGCGTAAGTTTCCTTAATTGAATACAGTTAAGCTGTTTTTAACTACACGAAAGGCGCGGCTCATGGATCCAGCCGTTGAAGAGCGCGTACAACAACAGGCCATACACCAAGCCCCTGCGTACCTTTTCGCGGGTGAACAAGGCATACTCAGTGGCCGACCCCGCGGGGCTGAGTTGCTCGGCGAACTGATGCAACACCTGCTCAGCGGTCCGACCGATTCGGCCACGCCGCTCGACTTTTCCCGCGTTTCGTTCATGGATGTCTCGTGCGCCGACGAGATGCTCAACAAGCTGCTCTTGCGCCTGACTAGTGGTGAGATAGGGCACCGCTACGTCTATATTGCCGAGGCCAATATCTCGGTGCGCGAGACTATCGCGGCCGTGTTGCAGCTCCGCGAGTTGGCCGCGCTGTACAAAGACGGCGATCGCGTCGAGGTGCTCGGGGTGCTCAAGACGCCGATGCGCGAGGCGCTCGACGTGCTGCTGGCGCATAAGTGCGCGACCTCGGCCGAGATCTCCGACGCGCTCGGCAAAAACATCAACATCGTCTGCAATCGCCTCAACGCCCTGCAACGACTCGGGTTGGTGTGCCGCCTGCGCGCTGGGTCGGTCGCCGGCGGCGGACGGCAATT
>JAPOYQ010000957.1 GCA_026706505.1 Gemmatimonadota bacterium | reverse complement strand
CGGCTCCTGGCCGAGCGCGTGGAGGATCGTCGGGGAGAGCGCGACGTACGGCAGCGCGGGGCTGGCGGCCAGCATGCGCAGGAACTGGCGCCGGTCGGTCTGCGGGGGAATCGGGTTGGGCATGTCACGCTCCTCCAGACGGCTGGCCTCACAGTATCATGCAGGCGTGCTGGCACGTACGTCCGCAATCGTCGCCACGATAGGGCGACTGGTGCCGGTCACGCTGAGATGACATTCATGTGGTGCTTTCGACGGTCGGATGGACGGCACGGAGCCGCTAGTGACCTTCTGCACGGCCCGACACGGCTTGGTCGCCCGAGACACCGATTGGGTCGAGGTGCCGTTCCTGGCGCCAGCGAGGCCTCCCCGCGACAGCTACTCGTGCAGCAGCATGGAGGGGTTCGACGCCTGCCGGGCCCCGCATCCACATCCGCTTCCGGCACGAAGCAGGTGAGGGCATGCTGGAGTCGTCCACACGCTCATCGGCTCGGATGTGGCGGGCGCGCAATCATCGCGACCCTTGAGAACGATCAGCGGGACGGCCGCGCTGTCTTTCCGAAGCCGTTGCGGTTTTGCATGCGCGGACTGGCAGTGATTGAGCCGCGGGCGTGAGGCCGGCGACTCGAGGGCGGGCACTGGAGGTGGTGAGCGCGTGTGGTCGCGTCGGGCGGCTGTCGACAGGATCATGAAGGACCGGAGGGAGGTCCGATTGATTCGCGGCGGTCTGGAGCCTCGTTCGCGGGGAACTGCGCTACTGCCGTGCGTCGCCATGTCTCGATGGAGCGGATAGGCTCACCGGCCGCACAACCAGGATTCATCAGTTTTCCGCACGCCAGCGATGCATAAGTTGTCGGCCAACTCCACTGGTGAGGAACCCGTCGCGATCGACTTGTTTAGCGGCTGTGGCGGACTAACTGAGGGCCTCAAGATGGCGGGATTCCGCGTCTTGGCCGCCATCGACGTCGATCTATTCGCCATCCAGACCTACAGAGCCAACCATAGAGAAGTCGCGGTCTGGAAGAGGGACGTCCGTCGCGTTGAACCCGCCAGACTGCTACGCCGCTTCGGCCTGCGTAAGGGGCAACTCGACCTCGTTGCGGGGTGTCCACCATGCCAGGGGTTTTCGACGCTTCGAACGCGGAACGGCTCCAGCCCAGTAAATGACCCCCGCAACGACTTGTTGCTGGAGTTCCAGAGATTCGTGGAGGAACTCCTGCCGCGAGCCGTCATGATGGAGAATGTGCCTCCCTTGGTGCGCGACCGGAGGTTTGGCGGCTTCACCCAAAAGCTAAGGCAGCTCGGATACGTCGGCCACCATAGCGTCCTTGATGCGGCCGATTACGGTGTGCCACAGCGTCGGCGCCGACTAATCTATCTCGCTGGCTACTGTGCCGCCATTCCTTTCGCCACGGAGATCACGGACCGCAGGACCGTGCAGGACGCGCTGGGACAACTTCCTAAGGCAGGCAGTAGTGGAGACGCCGTTCACGACCTCCCAGAACGCCGGAGCGCCAAAGTCATGCGGATCATCAGGAGTATTCCGAAGGACGGTGGCAGCCGTGTCGACCTCCCCGAAGAGCTTCAGCTACCCTGCCACAAACGATGCGACGGCTTCGCTGACGTCTACGGACGTATGGCGTGGCGCAGTGTGGCGCCGACCATTACGAGCGGGTGTTTCAACCCCTCGAAAGGACGATTCCTACATCCGGAAGAGGACCGCGCAATCACGATGCGCGAGGCGGCGCTCCTGCAGGGTTTTCCACAGAGATACAAGTTCACGTCGCTCGCCGGCAAGGAAGCCCTGGCTGGGATGATCGGGAACGCGCTCCCACCGCCTTTCGTAGCGGCGCACGCCGACAGCATCCGACGATTCCTCGCAGATGCAGAGAGCTGGGAGCGGGAAGTCCGACGGATGGGCTTCAATGGATAACCTAACACCTGCGCAACGCCGGTACTGCATGTCTCGCATCAAGGGCCGCGATACGAGACTAGAGATCCGTGTCAGGTCCGCGCTCCACAGGCGAGGCCTCAGATTCCGCAAGCACGTTAAGGACCTGCCGGGAACACCCGATGTCGCGTTCATCCGGGCCAAGTTGGCAGTGTTCATCGACGGCGACTTTTGGCACGGACACGGCTTTCCCTCATGGAAGAACACACTCTCTGGTTTCTGGCGGGACAAGATCAGCAAGAACATTGAGCGCGACCGTAGGAACGAACTAGCACTTCGCGATCAAGGTTGGAGGATTCTTCGGCTGTGGCAGCACGAGATTGAAAATGACCTCCAGGCCGCCATAGATCGCGTAGCGGCAGCTCTCGGTGCCTCCGTTTCTGTGGGCGGCCGGACGTCACGCCGCATCAAGCCCGCGGCCATCAAGGTGGACGCGGCGACGAAAACCGACCTGCATTCGTCGTGCAGAAGCCAGAGAGCCAAGTGATGGGAACGTACTGCTGCTTTCAATGCCCTTCTATAGATGACTCGGGAGCTTCGGTGGACGACTGTTGCCCTAGTTGCGGCCGTGCATACGGCTTCCCACTGTCCGAAGCCCCAGCGTCGATCGCGGGCTATAGGATCGTCAGACCCCTGGGCCGCGGATTCTACGGGGCGACGTACGTCGCGGAACGGGGCGAGCTGGGAACGCCGTGTGTCTTGAAGGTTTCTCCAAAGGCCTTCTTCGAGTACTTCCCTGCCAAGGACTTCGATGAGGAATGTCGTACGCATGCGCGAGTGGCAGCTGGCACCGAGCACATCGTCGACATACGCGAGATGCTGTCCGCCGACGTCGTGTTCGGGGATACAGTATTGAAATGTCAGATCGCGGAGCTGCAGTACGTCGCCGGCGAACTTCTAGAGCATTACCTCTCGCCGGGGAACCGTTTGTCGGCCCGGACGGCCGCTCAAATCGCCGTTGACTTGCTGCGAATTCGGGAGGAACTGCAGAAGAAGGGCGTCTACCACAACGATCTACACGCAGCGAACATAGTTGTCCAACAGTTGGGCCCGGACGCTACTCGCGGGGAGGCGATTGACGATTCCGTTCGGGCGGTTGCCATCGATCTCGGATCCGTTTCAGATAAGAGTAAGAGTGACAGTGGAACGTCGCGACTGGGCGACCTCCACCAGATCGCGGCGCACCTGAGCGGCTTGGTCGGCGGTTTGCTTCGAGACCCCGACAAGATCAGTGACAGAGAGAACCGCGTTGCCAGGGCGCTTCAGGTTGTTGTTCAGACCATTTCCCCACCGGTTGAAAGACAGCGCACTCCGAAGGCGGCTGACCTGATTCGGCAGATTGAGGACGCGTACCACCACGCGACGCGACATTGGCGGCCATGGAGGGAGCCGCTGGTTCTCAAGACGTTCAGCGCTTCCTATAACGCACAGACGATGCATGCCTGGCACGTGCCTCGTTTGCTGGTCGATCCGGCCGGTCAATGGCTGAATCGAATCAGCGCTCCGGGCCCGCAGGTGATTACAGGAATGAGGGGTTGTGGCAAGACCATGCTGCTTCGGGCGCTACAGTTTCATGCGCGGGCGGCGCCCCGGGGCGACGAAGCCAACGAGGGAATCTTGAAGCGGCTCACGGAGGATAATTACGTGGGTCTTTTCGTTTCGGCGCAACGTCTTCTGAATCGCCTTGGCGAGGAAGATGCCGTCGAGGAACAGAATCCCTTCGAGCGACTTCTCCTGACCTACGGTTTGGAAGCTGCTCGCGCGGTGAGTCATTTGCGCGACATAGATAGAAGTGCCGTGTCGGAATTGGCGCACCGCAGCCTGTGGACGGCCGTGGCGGCCTGTATTGAGGGGTTGGACCTCCTCGGTCCAATCTCGTCGTTGGAGGACCTCGACCGACGCTTGGAGGATCACCTTATTCTGCTGAATCGGGCGGAGCAGGAGCACGTGCTTCACGTGGCGCCTCACGTGGCGTTCTGCAGATTATCAAAGGCCCTGCGAGAATGCTCGTCGGTTTGGGGGACGGCGCGAGTTCTGTTTTTGTTGGACGACGTGTCAACCCGCTACTTGAAGCACTCGCGGATCGAGGAAATACTCTCAACGCTGCTGTTCCAGGATGCCACGTGTGCCTTCAAGCTGACGTCAGAACGCCAGACGCTGGCCCTCGGCTTGAAGTCCCCTGGGCGAAATCACCCTGTGCGGGTTGGTAGAGACCTAAGCGTCTTTGACCTCGGCGCGGAAGTCTACGAGAAGATAAAGAAGCCAGGCAAAGCAAACGGCCGACACTTCGTCGAGAGGATCCTCAGCCAGCGAGCGGAGTGCTTCGCCGGGCATCCACAGGTAGCACCGAGTGTGCTTCTGGGCGACGTGGAGCTCGAGCAATTGGCTGCCGAGATCGGTCAGTCAGAGAGCGACGCAAGAAGGAGCCGGGAGAAGCAACGGAAGGGGATATATCACGGCATCACGGCATTGGCGAGGGTCTGCGTGGGGGATATCGGCGATGTCGTTAGTTTGTACGAACAGATCTTGAAGAACGCGGGAGAGCGTGGGTATCCCGTTGCACGGGAGATTCAGTCGGAGTGCTTTCAGGACTTCTGCGCTAGACGACTGTACGACCTGAACCGGCGGAAGCCGTTTCTCATGGACGTCGCGAAGTCATTCGCCGAGGCGTCACATAGCTTGCTCGTGGCGTCATACAGACAGGGCGACGTTGGAAACAGGCGACGACGGCTAAGGCAGTACTTGTCGCTGTACGTGAGGATCACAACGGGCGACTTTGAACGGCAGTCGGATCAGCTACGGGAGCTGATCGACGCGGGAGTGTTCGTCTTTGCGGGAGGAAGTCACGTACCGCGCGCGAAGACGCGGGATTCGGACCCGATGCAGCAATTCAAGCTGACGTACCGGAAGATCTACGGGTTGGTGAACTTCATAGGTTTGGCGGAACGGGATCGGTTTGAGCTGTCCGGCGAGGATCTGGAGCATTGGTTAGCTGAGCCTAAGAAGGGCAAAGAGATTCTGCTTAGGAACCAAGGTAAGCGTGCGCCAAGGGGACGGACGGCTGCGCTCGGAAACGTCACGGTGGGCGCGAGCGGTGCGGTGGGCAAGGATCGAAATCGCGCGCCGGGAGTGGAAACGGAGGAAGGACGGGAACCCACGCAGGGGCTACTAGTACCCACGACGCTAGGGGCGGGCGCGGAGCGCAGCGAACCCATCGAGATGGCCCCGGACCCGGGACGACACCCGTCCATCGACTATGTTGAGGAGGAGATCATCCGGGGCGTGCCGATTGACTGTGTGGTCGTTGGGCTGGGGTTCGAAGAGCGGACCTTGGAGTCCGCAAGGCGCTTGTGTTCGTGGGTGGGGGCGCGCAGTGCGGTGGCTGTTAGGTACCGCGAAAAGGGGAAGCGCGAGGAAATCAGGAGCCTACTACGGCAAACATGCAAGTACGAGAGGACGTACGCTTACGAGGACGTCATTGGCCAAGGCATTCCTGCTTGTGATGGCGACATGCTGGTAGACATAACTGGACTGGCGAAGCCGGTCATTTTCCACGCGATCAGGAATCAGCTTCGGAAGCTGGGGCGAGTATGGATCTGTTACACGGAGGCCGAACGCTACTATCCCCTCGATGATGACCTGAAGGCAGTCCTAACCCGGATTTCTCACAGCTCTTCGAGATCCGCGACGACGGCGACCGCTACGA
>JAPOYQ010000581.1 GCA_026706505.1 Gemmatimonadota bacterium | reverse complement strand
GCCAAAGGAAAGCCCGATTGTAAGCCGGATCGACCGCTCGTTTCAATCTTCGGAGAGGCTGTATTTCTTCAATTTTCGGTGCAGGGTTGACCGATTGATACCCAGCGCCCGGGCGGCCTGCGTAACGTTGTTGTCCGCGACTTCAAGGGCGTGGACTAGGGCCCGTCGCTCGATCTCGGCCAGCGGCAGGACCGCTGCCAGCGTCGAGAGGTCGCCTCCAGCAGCTACGGCTGGCGACAACTGGAGAGGCAGATTGCTCGCTTGCAGTACCGCGTCCGTTTCCAACAACACGGCGCGCTCGATGGCATTCTCCAGCTCGCGCACGTTGCCGGGCCAATCGTACTGGAGCAACAGGCGCAAGGCAGCGGTGGAGATGCCACTGATGGATTTGCCGGCGCGCTCAGCGTGTTTATCGAGAAAATGTCTAGCCAGCAAGGGAATGTCTTCGCGCCGCTCTCTCAGCGGCGGAATCTCGATCGGGAAGGCGGCCACGCGATAGAACAGATCTTGGCGGAACTCGCCCTTTCTCACTAGGAGATCTAGGTCCTTGTTGGTCGCCGTCATCACCCGGATGTCGACGGGAATGGAGGCGGTCCCGCCCACCCGCTGGATTTCCCGCTCTTGCAAAACGCGCAACAGCTTGCCCTGCAGGGCATACGGCATGTCGCCGATCTCGTCGAGAAGAATCGTGCCGCCAGCGGCGCGCTCGAAGGCCCCGCGTCTTTGCTCTGTCGCCCCCGTAAAAGCTCCCCGTTCATGCCCGAACAACTCGCTTTCGATCAGCGTTTCGGGAATGGCGGCGCAATTGAGAGCCACAAACGGCCCCTGCTTGCGCGGGCCGTTGAGGTGAACCGACTTGGCCACCAGCTCCTTGCCGGTGCCACTTTCGCCGCGAATGAGCACCGCGATATCGCCTTCGGCGGCCTGCTGCATCAGCGCGTACACCCGCTGCATTCTAGGGCTGGTACCAATCATGCCGGCAAAGGAGGAGACCGTCTCCAGCTCGGTGCGCAGCCGCAGCACCTCGGCCCTCATCTGCTCGGCCTCGATTTCCTTAGACACGTCCCGGTACAGGACGAGGCTGCCGATTTCTTCGCCGCGACCGTCGCGCACCGGTGCTGTCGAGCGGTAGAACAGCCGCTGCTGCGGCTCTTGGCCAGCGCTGGTCGTTTCCACCACGTTGCCGCTGTCGAGTAAGAACCTTCCCTCCACATCGCGCAGATCCGGTTCTCGGAACCGCTCTTCGAAGCGCGCCGTGAGATCGCGCGGCGGAATTTTCTTCAGCTCACTTTCCTCCAGACCTAGCAGCTCTTCGTATACCTGATTGGCAAAAACTAGATGTCCGGCACTGTCGTGCATCGCAACGGCGTCTCCGGTAGCGTTGAGCACCGCTTCCAGTCTGCGATGACTGTTGGTGAGCTGCCGCCGTTTCTCTGCCAGTTCCCGTTCGACGTTCCACTTCCCGACTAGGGAAAGGGTGATTTGCTGGATCTCCTCGTGCGCGAAAGGCTTTCTGATGTAGAGCAGCTTGTGCAGCAATTCCATATCGTGGACGATCTCGGGCAGTGCCTTGTCGGTGTACGCGGTCATGATGACGATTTCCACGTCGCGATCGATTTTTCGCACCCGGCGGATCGTTTCGATACCATCGATGCCCGGGGGCATTCTGATGTCGATGTAGGCGATGGCGATGGGACGGTTCGATTCCTTTCCGGCCCGGATGATTTCGTATGCTTCCTCCCCGCTGCTCGCGTGCAGCAACTCAAACTCCGGGAACCAAGCCTGCTCTTCCTCACGCACAAAGGCCGTCGCAAGATCATCCATTGACGGCTGTGCAAAACTGGGATTTAACATCTCTTTAAAGTCGTCGTGGATCTCGTGCTGATCATCGACTATTAGGACGCGATTGTTCTCGTGATTCCCGGATTTCATCGCTACTCTTTCTATCAGTCGGTTGATAAGCCTGCCCTACCGTTGGCCTGGGGCGCGACTGAGGAAAGCGGCAGCCTGACGCGCATGGTCACACCCTTGCCGGTGCCCTTGCTCAACGCCTGAATTCGGCCGCCGGAGGCAATGACGAAATTGGCCGCCGAATGGAGGCCGAGCCCGCTCCCCAATCTTTTCGTGGTATAACCGGGCGCAAAAATCACCTTAGTGTCTTTACTTTTGATGCCAATGCCGTTGTCGGTTACTTCGAGGTTGAGAACATCGTCTTCGGCACTGGCCCGGATCTGGATGCGGGGCGTTTCGTCAAACTCCTGCGCTAGGGTGAGATCGTCGATGGCTTCAATCGAATTTTTGACCAAATTGACCAACATCTGGTGAAACTGGCTCTCCTGGATGCGAATCTCCCGCGGTGCGTCTTCGCAGTCGATGTCGGTATGGATACCCTTTTTGTTGAGCGAATCCCTCAATACCCTGACGGCGGCCGAGAGCGCCTCGTGCAGATCGATGTCCTTGCGAACCATGGCGGGACTGCCAAACGCCTTTTGGGTGCGGACGATATCGGCGATGTGATTGGCCCGATCCCAGACGCGGCCGACCGTCTTGGTCAGCTCTTCGTTTCGCTTGGAGAAGCTTTCGGAGAGCTCGACGATGAACGGCATCACCTTGCGGCCTTGCGGGTCGTTTTCGATGTAATCGCTCCAGTCGTCCTGGTGTTCTCGTACCGCCGTGGCCAATGCGAAGAGGCGGCGGCCGACGCGATCGTTCCCCAAGTGCTGGCGCACAGTCTCGATTCCCGTGGTGACGCTATTGATGGCATTGCCGATGTTGTGGAGAATGGTATCGACTACCTCCAACCGCCCTTGTGCAAATGCCTGTGCCAGTGCCTCCTCGGAGAGCATGTGCTCAGTAACATCGCGGAAAATGATCACGCCGCCCCTGATCCCGCCGAGATTGTCCAGCAGCGGCCGTCCACTCACCCGGATATACACGCCGTCCGGCCTGTTCTGGTTGCGTATGAACATATCCACTTCATCCATCGACTCGCCGTGACTGATGATGCGGAGGAACGGCAGATCCTCCATTCTCATGGGCGTCTCCCGATCGGGATAGAAAAGGCCGTATCGCTCGACCCACTCCTCCGGGGGACAATCCGTTATGTCCATGCCGGTGATTTGTTCGGCAGCGGGATTTACGTAAAAGGACTGCCCCGTTACATCGGCGACGACGATGCCGTCGCTGATACTATTGAACATGGTTTCCATCAGCTCGCTCTGCTTGCGCAGTTCTTCCATGGTTTTCTCTAATTCCGCGGCCGCCTCTTTTTGTCTGGTGATGTCGCGGAAAACGATCACGCCCCCTCCGTGTCCTTCTACATCCGTCTTTAGCGGCCGTCCACTGACGCTGGCGTGATAGCCGTCCGGCTTTTTCTCATTGCGGACAAACATCTCAACATCGTCGGTCGCCTCACCCCGTACGGCGCGCACTAGGGGGAGCTCTGCCGTTGTCATGCGGGTTTTTTGGTCGGAATAGAAGACTCCATGATTACCGGCCCATTGTTCGGACTTTAGATCCAGCATGCCGCCGGTGATTTGTTCGGCGCTGGGATTGAAAAACGTGAACTTCCCTTCGTCGTTGGCGACCAACACGCCGTCGCTGATACTGCTGAGAATAGTCTCCATGAGCAGAGCCTGGTCCTTCTGCTCGGCGATCGTCCGTTCCAGTGCGACTTCTGTGTGCTGGAGCTTGGTGATGTCGCGGAAGACGAGGACCCCCCCCTTCAAAGCCCCTTCTTTGCCCCGCAGTGGTCTGCCGCTGATGCTGAAATGAGCATGAACGCCTTCCGGCATTTTATCATTGCTCACCATGACCTCGAAACCGTCCGTCGCCTTGCCGTTCAAGGCCAGCTCTAGCGGATTTTCATCCTTCGTGACGAGCGCCTTCCCATCGGCTTGAAAAACGCCGAATTTCTCGGCCCATTTATCGATATCTCGCTCCACCGGAAGCCCTTCACCTAACTCCCGAGCGACCGAATTGTGAAATACGAGTTCTCTGTTTTCATCGATGGCGATCACGCCTTCGCTCATGCTGTCGAATACGGTTTTCATTAACCGGGTGAGATCTCTCAATCTTTTGATTATTCGCTTCAGCCGCATCTCCGTCTTTCTGTGCCTAGTTTCCCTCTCGTGCATAGAGACGGCGGTTTGGATATTCAGGTGCAGTTGGCGCTCCTCAAACGGCTTCAATACGTAGCCAAATGGGTTGGTCGCCTCCGCCCGTTGCAACAGGTCTTCTTCAGCTCCATCGGTCAGGTAAACCACGGGCACGTCGAACCGGCTGCCGATCTGCTCGGCTGTTTCCAAGCCGGAGACCTTCCCTTCGAGTCCGATATTGACCAGAGCGAGGTCGGGGCGCTTGTGCTCCGCTTTTTCAATGGCCTCGCGTCCGCACGGAATCGAGTCACACACTGTGTATCCTAGGTTTTCGAGGCATTCTTTGAGGTGCGCTACGCTAGGTTTATCGTCTTCGACGATTAGTATCTTCGCGTCGGTCATCTTGTTTGCTTTCTTTTTAGACTCTTTACAGGGGCGGGCCGTCTTCCGTTGGGCACCGTTTAGGTGTCGTCATCCAGCTTTGCGGGCGGGGAGGGGGGGAGAGTTTCCAACGTAACCGTCTATATTAACGACTATATCCGGGTCTTTCAATGATTACTACCGGTTTCAATCCAGTGCCTGAACAGGGGTTTGACCTCGTCGGGCAAGTTTGCAAATACTCGCTCCGGTACTAGAGGCACTGTATTCTCTCCGAGGCCGCCCGCAGTGAGCCGCTTGCGCTCGTCGGAACCCGGCCGCAGGGAGTCCAAGTTTAGCCACCAAGGAGCAAAGCGAATGGGCAGCACCACTCGCGGCTGAGAGGATTGGTTGGGGCTAATCGCATGCCACAGGCGGCTATCCATCACCAGCACGGACCCCGGCTCGCCGGAGACGGTTATTTCATCGGGGTGCGGTTCGAGGGGTGGCACGCCATTGTCGCCGCTGGGATTGTTGCACTCTCGATGCGTCCCAGAGACGATCCTCGTCCCGGTTTCAGCCGTAAAATCTGTCAGCATCCAAATCGTCGTCACGTGCATGAGCGCGTCGGGATACGGCGCTGGCACGTGCCCGGCATTTTGCTGATTGAACGGCCAGTCGGCGTGCAATGCACCGCGCGCATTGCCCGGATGCGTCACCATGCAAGTGGTGTACGAGACGCGCACATGCTCGCCCAAAAGTGCTTTACACAGGCCCAACAGCCGCGGCTCCGCCAGATAGGGAACAAAGGATTGGTCGAAGTTGACCAGCCCCGAAACCTTGTCGAGCTGACTGCGGGGATCGGGCAGCTTGTGGGTGGCAACCGTGGCGAGGATGCTGTCTCGCACCTGCGCCACCGCCTCGGGTGGGATCACAGCGTCGATCACGCACCAACCCTCTTCGGCGATGCGGCGCTGCATTTCGCTTTGGGTCATTCTTCTACCTCAAACGCAAAGAGCTTGGCACAGCGCAGGCGAAAGCGCAACATGAAGGACCGCTTTTCCTCCAATTGTATGCGGTCCCCACCACGCCACGCCACCCGATGGTGCGGGGAATCGCCCAAAATCGGCACGGCGTCGTCAAAGGTGTGACCGGGCAGAGCTCGCCCCTTGTGATCGGCGGCTTCCACCAGAATGTGGC
>JAPOYQ010000430.1 GCA_026706505.1 Gemmatimonadota bacterium | reverse complement strand
GCGTCTGACCTACGAGGACCGCGAGGGCAATATCTGGATTGGGCTTTGGGGCGGCGGGCTGATTTTTTGCGACCCGACTAGTATCCGACGCTACACGGAAGCCGACGGCCTACCGGACCGCGAGATTCGCTGCTTGGGCGAAGATTTCGAGGGACGGATGTGGATTGGCACGATGGGGGGCATGGCCTGCATGGAAGAGGGCCAAATCTGCCCGGTTAAGACGGGGGAGATCGTCTCGGCGATAGTGGTGGATGGCCAAGGCCAGGCCTGGAGTGGTGGGAACGCGGGCAAGGTGTACAAGTGGAAGGGCCAAACGCCACAAGTGATCTCGGTGGCCGAAGAGACCCATCCCGAAGAAATCTCCGGGCTATGCGAAGATTCCGAAGGGCGTATCTGGGTCGGTACATCCGAGAGCCGCTTCGGCTGGATAGAGGAAAATCGCTTTATCCCTCTTGAATGCGGCACCTCTCTACAAGACTGGGTATTCTGGGTCGGATCGCTACTGCAAGACCGCGACGGAGTATTCTGGATGGGTTCAGTTGGAGTAGTACCGGCACTCTACTGTTACGAGGATGGGCACTTGCACCCAGCGGATATAGCCGAAGTGGAGTCCATCGCCTATGTCTACGTCTTGTGGGAGTACCAAAACACCCTGTGGATAGGCACGGCCAAGGGGCTTTTCACCCTTGATCTTTCGTCGCGGGAGGTGCGTCGGTTTACTACCGAGCAGTTCGGGTTGTCGGCTAATGGTATCTTGGCACTGACGGTCGATTCGCAGGGCAATATCTGGATGGGCACCAGCGGCGGCGGCGTCCTCCGCTACGATGGCCAGACTTTCCAAAGCATCCGCTTGGGGCCATCTGCCCTCGAAAACAAGGTCGAAGCCGTCCTGTGCGACCGTCGCGGTCGGTTGTGGTTTGGGACGCGGGCGGGGTTGGTCGTCTACCAACCGGGACACACGCCGCCGTGTTTGGTCATCCGCGAGGTGATGGCCGGTACGCCCTTGGCCGCGCCCGAAGCTATATCCTGCCCAGAGAGCACGCCTGAGATCCGCATTTACTTCCAAGGCATCAGTTTTCGCACTGGTGCTGGACAAATGCGCTATAGTCATCGCTTGTTAGGCCACGATCCGACGGAACAATGGAGCGCGTTTACGGCTGCCGATGCGGTCGCGTATAGTACCCTGCCAGTGGGCGAGTACCGCTTTGAGGTGCGGACGATGGACCGCGATGGTTTGCTGTCTGAGGTCGCCAGCCTAGAGATTCAAATTCTCCCCGACGCCAAAACCGAACGCATCCACGCTCTTGAAAGTGTCCTGCGCGCTACCGATCACGTGGTGCACAGCCAGAGTTGGGCGATGCGCCAAGTGATGGAGCAGACCGTGCGCGTCGCCGAGACGGCGATGACCGTGCTGGTGCTAGGCGAGACCGGCACGGGCAAGGGCTTACTGGCGCAGACCATCCACGAGACAAGCACCCGCCGCAAGCGGCCCTTTATCCAAGTCAATTGCGGGGCACTGCCGACCGGGTTGGTCGAAAGCGAGTTATTCGGCCACGAGAAGGGGGCTTTTACTGGGGCGGCGAGCCGTCAGCTCGGTCGCTTTGAATTGGCCGATGGCGGTACGCTCTTTTTGGACGAGATCGGCGATTTGCCGTTGGAGTCTCAGCGGGTGCTGCTGCACATCTTAGAGGAGAATGCCCTGACCCGCGTCGGCGGCGAGCAACCTGTGAGCGTGGATGTGCGGGTCATCGCGGCGACTAACCGCGACTTGCGGCAGGCGATCCAGGAAGGCACGTTCCGCGAAGACCTGTTCTACCGCTTGAGTGTCTTCACGCTAGAGCTTCCGCCGCTGCGTCAGCGGCAAGAGGATATCCCGGCTTTGGCAGCGCATTTTGCCGAGCGGTATGCTCAGCATCTGCGGCGTCCGGTGCCAACGCTAGACGAGGGGGTGGTTGCGCACTTGCAGGGGTATGCTTGGCCGGGGAATGTGCGGGAGTTGGAGCACTTGATCAACAGGGCGGTCTTGCTGTGCGAGGACGGGGTGATCCGCGTGGGCGATTTGCTGCTGCCGTCGGTTGGTCGGCGGGCTGGGGATGCAGTGCCACTCGCGCCAGCGGCTGGCGAGGGCTTGGACGAAAAGCAGCAGCTTGTGGAGGCGTTGCAAGCGACTAACTGGATGATCTACGGCGAGCGGGGCGCGGCTCACTTGTTGGGCATGAATCCGGAGAAGCTGCGCTACCGCATGCGGAAGTATGGGTTGCGTCGCCCGAAGAAGTAATCCGCAGGATACTCTGAGTCTTAAGAACTGACCGGAGAAGTCGTAGGCGGTCAACACGAAAAGTCGTGGAAAAACACGAAAAGTCGTGCACGGTCCACGGAAAGTCGTGGGAAGTTTTGGGCTGACGGCTGAGGCTGCACACCGGGAAAGCTCTCCCAACATTATTTTAAGTGTCTTTTTTATAACCCTTTAGGTTGATCCTAAAGGGTTTTTTTGTTCAAGGTATGGTTTGTGGCACGGAATGTGCATATATCTCCTCAGCCGTGCACCGCACGGTCCTTCCCAAACCCCAACGGAAGAGAAAATCTGATGAACGTATATTCCGCCGCCCTAATGGCCATATGTGGAGAATAATCTGAGCCTATTTGACACTGATGAGGTTGTGGCAAAAATCGAGGAGAATCTGTGAGGAAGTCGTCTTGAGGAGTTCGGTATGGAGGTGATGTCGTGTTAAAGCTGGCCGTTGTTGTGTGGATTGCACTGTGGCCTAGTTGCGTCGAGGCGATCATTTGGGAGTTCGACGAAGGGACGACGCAAGGATGGGTCGCCAAAGAAATTCTTACATTGGGTGGGCCGCGTGAATTTGACGTTTTTCCCGGCATAGTCGAAGACGGCGTGTGGAAGATCGATGTCTCGTCCTCAGTCACCGGGGATTGGTCTAAGCCGAATGTCAAATTGATTTCTCCCACCATAGGGCACGATTCGCGTCTGTTCGACCAGATCTGGATCCGATTCCGCACCGTACATCACAGCCCTACGGTCGGTTCCTTTTGGCCTGAGTGGACCAATGAGCACAACCTTATATCTCCGGGTGAGGACCCAGATAATCGGTCCAAAAGTCGATTTGAGCTTTCAGGACAAACAGACTTCGTTTACACCACCGAGTGGCAGGAAGTGGAGTTTTCCTTCGTCGGCCAGGACGAGGTCGTGTGGGAGGGCCTATTAAGGGATATTCGGCTGAATTTTATCCTAGATCGGAACGAGGACGATGTGGTTGAGGAGATTGAGATCGACTGGATTGAGTTGAGTGGCTTTGAAGAATCCCTACAGGGTGAACTCTCCCCGCCGCACGTAGAGTACTTTCGCTTTGATGGGGCCGGACTTTTTGCGCCGCCGGTTTTCTATCCGATTACGCCGGGAGTAGGAGCTTATGGAGAGAGGGCCGGCATCTTGACGGACTTGGATGGCGATGGCGACGCAGACCTTTTTGCCTCTTGGGATAGTGTTTGGGATAGTGTTATAGAAGAAAGCGGCTGGACCATGGCCCTCAATGACGGCAAGGGTACCTTTGAGGCCGTGCTCACAGAGGAGGTCGGCCATCCTGGGACGATAGAGATGCTTGCCGGCGATTTGACTGGCGATGGCAAGGACGAAATAGTGATGTATCGACTCGCCAAGGTGACGCAGGATGAACGCGGGAATAGGCGTATCAGTGCCGTGATCGAGGTTTGGTCCATTGAGTCGGACTTCCAACTGGAGATGCTCACCGAGATAGATGATCGTTGGTTGAGGGATATGGCGGATTGGGATGGCGACGGCGATGTCGAGTTGTTTGTAGGGCATGCTACGTTAGAAGGAAGCACGTTAGATGTCTGGGATGTAGAGAACGGGATGTGGACCGCTTCCGAGGTGGTTGCCGCTGAAAACCATGCGCCCGCTCAGATCGGCGACTTTACGGGTGATGGAATGCTGGAGGTACTGTGGTCACCGATCGCCGGGCGGGTGAACACGCGGGTCGTGGGGGCCTTGGGCGACGAGCTTCAAAGAGGTGAGATATTTGAATTCGATGCGGAGAAGGAGGTATTAGGAGTAGGCGATTTCGATGGCGATGGGCAAGTAGATATGCTCACGTCGCTCGTCCGCGTCCAATACGAAGGCCTCAAGGGCTTGGTCGTACAGCTAGGGAGAGCCGGGGGCGTAGTAGAAGAAGTACTATACGACGAGCGGCTGTTTCTGCGCTCTCCGGTGATGGTGCGCGACTTGGACGCCGACGGGGTAGAGGATTGGGTGTTTGTCGGCGGAGACCGCGCCTCGGGCTTTGGAGTGTTTGTCGAATGGGGCGGAGGCGTGAATCCAACCCGAGAAGTGGAAAGACATCGCCTGCAGGGTCATGGGGTAGAAGTGCTCTCTGGGGATGTCGATAGCGACGGCGATCTCGACTTGGTCGTGTTAGATCCGCTGTTGGGTGGGGTGCATGTGCTCAAAAGTTCGCTGGGCGGGCAGCCGACGGCAGTACAGATGCCGACGATAGTTCGACCGGCACAGTATCGGCTGGGTGACAGCTATCCCAATCCGTTCAATCCGGCTGTAGTGATTCCCCTTGATTTGGCGATGGACGCGGCGGGGGTGTCGCTGACCGTGTACGATGTGTTGGGACGGCGGGTGCGGCAGTTGTGGCAAGGGCCGCTCGGGGCGGGTGCGCATCGTTTTACTTGGGATGGCCGCGACGAGGTGGGCAAGGGGGTAGCCGCTGGGGTGTACATCTATAAAGTCGAAGTGGACGGACAGATAGAAGCTAAGAAGACGACCAGACTCCCATGAGGGGAGGAGGTCTTTTACAAACCATTAGAAAGGAAAAGACCAATGAATCTATACCTTCGCATTCTCGTCGCCCTGCTCAGTACCGCGAGTGTAGGGCTAGCCCAAGCACCACGCGCCGCAATCGTCACCGGCGAAGTCCACAACGCTCCGTCGCGGGATGTCGCGTTCCACCACGAACCGCTACTTGCTCCCGGACCGTCCCAACACCCCATCGTCTTAGACGAGCAAAACAGCTTTGCCTTGCTCTTGAACATTGCCAAAGGAACTCTCGTCACCGGGATTTACAAAGGTGAGCAATACTTCGTCATCCCCTTCTTTGTCGAACCCGGCGACAGCTTACACGCGGTTGTTACCTTCGCCGAGGTGACGGAGGCCGACTCTGCGGCGGCAGTGGAATCTGACAGTTTGGACACTGCCGAAGAGGAGGCCCCGCCCGCCTATTCCCTGACTTTTAGCGGTCGGGGCGCGGACAACAATCGCTTTTTAGCCGAGTTCTGGCCTCAACACAATGCCTTCGACCCAGACAATGGGCTGGAGCCCGAGGAGTTTGTACGCCAAATAGAACAGCGGCGTCAGGATGAATTTGCCCTACTAGCCGAGGGGCGCGAAAAACACGCGCTTTCTGCGGGATTCATCGACTATATGACGGCCTTTTTCAACTACAAGTGGGCCGATCTGATGATTTCCTATCCGATGTTTGCCTTTAGGGACGGCCATTGGATGCGCCGATTCCACGTCAAACCCTCCGACCGAAGAGAAGTTCCCCCGGACTACTACGATTTCCTGCAAGAAATCCCCTTGATAGATGAAAAGGCTATTGGCGTGCAGGAGTATC
>JAPOYQ010000689.1 GCA_026706505.1 Gemmatimonadota bacterium | reverse complement strand
CATATCGCCTTTGCGAATAACTTGTCTAAGATCCTTGTTTTCTTGCCAGCCAAGGTCCTTTTTGAGGCCGATGCGGCGTTTCATGCGGGCGTAATCCTTTTCGCACAAGCCCGGCAAGCCCGATGGCTGGAGCCCAAACGTAAAGCTATGGTCAGGAAACATCTTTGGGTCTTTGATGAAGTAGAGCGATTTTATGAGTTGTGACTTCACGATTTCTCCTCACTATATGTAAGGATTAGGCTTACCGCCGTAGCTACGGTCCGCTATTGACTCCGGTACGGCTTCTCCGGTGGAGCGCATGTCTGCGAGACACTCGCGCACAAGGCGCTGGATGCCGGACAAAGCCTCGGCCGGCGTAGGTGCCAGCCAGTTCAGCGATGGGAATTCAGCGCATAGACCCACATGTTCGTTGTCTTCGACCGACCATATGATGCGATAGGTGTATTGGTCATTCATTAAATATGCCCTCCAAACAGAAATACGGTATTGTAAGATAGAAAGCAAAAGCAACTCCCCGTCGAGTCGCTATCACGGGCTAGGGTCACGCCTCTTTCCGCGCTTGAACCCCCCTCGCCGATACCCTATCTTGACAGCCGCTCGTCCCATTCTATAGACAAAGCGAGTTTCATGGCCAAACCCAAACTACTCAATGCGTTCTTTTTGGTGTTCGCTGCCGCGATGATTGCGGTCGTTGGTTTCGGTGACCCGGGAGCAGTCAATCGCGCGGTAAATGATTTCTTCGGCTGGGCACCTAACCCGCCCGTCGAAGCGCGGATGGTGAATCCCGCGCAAGCCGCCGAGCTTCGCGCCCTAGTTGCCGGCATTGACGAGGCGGACATTGCCGCTGAGATCGCGCGCTTTGCTGCCTTTGGCTCGCGGGTGCCGGGTTATGCGGGGGAGCGGCAGGCCCGCGACTACGTGCGCCAGCGGTTTGAAGCGCTGGGGCTGGAGGACGTGCAGAGCGAGGCATTTAAGGTGGCCGCGCCCATCGATCGCGGCGGCGAGTTGGTGGTGCAAGGCGGCGACAGTAAGCGACTCTATAGCTTGTGGCCCAATGGGGTGCGCACGCCCTCGCTGGGGCCGGACGGCGTGCGCGGCCCTCTGATCTACGGAGGCCAAGGCGAGCTCGAAGCATTGGACGGCCAGCCCGTGCAGGGCAGCATCGTGCTCTTGGACTTTGCCTGCGGCCAAAACTACCTCCACGCCGCATCGCTGGGAGCCAAGGCCATCGTCTTCTTTGACAATGGCGGCGTCAACCGCGAGCAGGCCGCGGACAAGTTCCTCAAGGTACCGGTTGACATCCCGCGATTTTGGCTCGAACGGCAAGACGCGCTGGACCTGCTAGCGCGCCTGCAAGACGAGCCGGTCTCCGTCCACTTGAATGCGCGAATGGATTGGGAAGGCGTGGAAGCGCACAACGTGTATGGCTACTTGCCCGGATCGCCAGAGATGCTGCCTGCTAAGAGCCGCGAGAAGCCGCAGGCGTGGCAGGACCAAACCATCGTCATCCAAGCCTACTACGACGCCATCTCGGTCGTGCCGGCCCTTGCTCCCGGAGCGGAAAACGCGGCTGGGATCGTCGCTCTGCTCCAGCTAGTGGAACTGCTCAAAGAATATCGCCCGCACTACTCGGTGCTCTTTTTGGCGACTTCCGGGCACTTTGAGGGCTTGTCTGGGATCAACGATTTTCTCTACCGGCACAGCCGCCGCAGCGACTATTTTCGCGAGCGCATGAGCGAGGACGAACGCATCGACTTTGACCTGATGCTATCGCTGGATCTGTCGAGTCACGCCGACCGCACGGCCAGCTTTGGCATGGGCACCTTCTACAATCCCAAGTGGCGCACTGACAACTACGTCAAATACATGTTGACGCCCTATTCCAAGCGGCTGAGCCTCGCGGTCGAAGAGACCTTTGGCGATACCACGCGCCACTACGAGGGCATTGCCCCGCCCAAGCGCACGTGGAAAAACTTCATGTCCATCCCACTCGCCTTTGCTAGCGAGGCCGCGGCCTTCGTCGGCCAGAAGGCCCTCGCTCTCGCCACGGCCAACGATGCGCGCGAGCGAATCGACACGCCGCTCGACCTGCCGGATGCGGTGGACGCGCAAAACCTCACTCGGCAGATCCAGACGCTTGCAGCCATGTTGGCATGGGCTGGCCGCGACGCTGAGTTGCTCAAGCCGACCAAGTTGGAGCTGGAAGACTACGGCCACAGCTTGGCGGGCGCGATCTATTGGTTCGACCGCGATGTCAATTTTGCCGTGCCCAAGAAGCCGGTACCGCAGGCACTGGTGACCTATCAGCAGCTAGGACCGAATTCGGTTGGCGGGGTTCGTACCTTGATCGCGCAAGAGGCCGACGGCGCGGGCCGCTTCCGCTTTGACATTATGCGCAACCGACTGGACAATGCCATCCGCGCGTACGAACTCGATCCCTACGGCGAGATTATCTCGGCGCCGGATATGGGCCAAGAGGGCGACGAGACGTACCCGACTGTGCATCCGTGGGGCTGGTGGGAAAACGAGATGCTGCAAGTGCTCTTTAAGTGCCGGGCGCTGAGTTTGTTCGAGACGGTTGACTCGCGCTACTTGTCGGTTTTGGACCACGTGACCGTACTCGACGAGCGCGACGGCGTGCCGCAGTCGTGGGGAGCCGACTTTGTCGAAAGGCAGAGCAATGAAGAAGGCAAGGTAACACTCGCCTCGGTGGTGTATGCCCAGCCCGGCACCCGGGTCAAAGCCCTGATGAGCACGAGCCTTTTCGGCGTGCGCTATCTGCTGAGCGGTGCGCCCGCCGAATGGGTGGCTGAGCCGGTGCGTCCGGCTGACGTGGATGAGGCGACGATAGAGCAGGCGCTCGGGCGTGGCTATCTGGTGGATCAAGGCGTGGTGCTGCGCCCTGGGTATGCGGCCGCGCGCGACATGTGGGTTCTCGACGATGTGCGGATCAAGCAGTTGGCGCGCTATGGAGTGCGCAACGACAAGTTCATGCGCCTGCACGAAGAGGCGCGCTTGGCTCTGTTGGAGGCCGAAGAGCACTTGCAGGCGCAGCGCTACAGCGAGTTCAAGCGGGCCACGCGCAAGGCGTGGGGGCTCGAAGGGCGGGGCTACCCAGATATCAAATCGACTGCGGACGACACGGTCTATGGGGTGATCTTCTACTTCGCGCTGCTGCTGCCGTTTTCGTTTTGCTGCGAGCGGCTGTTTTTCGGCTTTGCCGACATCCGCCGCCAAGTGGCGGGCGCGGCGTTTTTCTTCTTGGCGATCTTCCTCATCATGCGCTTTATCCATCCGGCCTTTAAGCTGAGTTCGTCGCCGTACATCATCTTTTTGGCCTTCGTCATCTTCGCCATTGGCGGCACGGCCCTGATGATGATTCTGGGCCGCTTTACCCGCGCCGTCGGCCAGCGCAAGCGGGCCGCAGCCGGCGTCCACGAAGCGGACATCGGTCGTCTCAGCGCCACGGCCGCGGCCGCGTCGCTGGGGATTTCCAACCTCCGCAAGCGCAAGTTGCGCACTGCGCTGACGGTCATCACGCTGACGCTTTTGACCTTTACAGCCCAGGCCTTCACCTCGGTACAGAGCTATCTCAAGTTCTATCAGATTCCCCGCCCGAATGTGCCTAGCTACGAGGGTGCTCTGCTGCGCGACCGCGGCTGGAAGGGCTTGCAGCTATCGGTACTCGACTATGCGGAGAGCGCCTTTGGCGACCAAGCGCAGGTGCTGCCGAGGTCGTGGATCACCTCCAAGGTCATTGGCGAGCGGGCCTACATCGACATTGAACACAAGTCGGCGCAGAAGAAGAGCTTCGCCTCAGCCCTCCTCGGGGTGACCTCGGGCGAGGGTGCGCTGATGGGGTTGGAAGAGCTGTTGGTGGGGCCGGAGAGCCGCTGGTTTGCGGACGGCGAGCGCGACGTGTGCATCCTGCCGGTGGCTATGGCGGAGATCTTGGGCATTGGCTCGGAGGATGTGGGCACGGCCCACATTGGGCTGATGGGACGGTCCTATCGGGTCATTGGCTTAATCGACGGCGAGGTAATCGATGGTCTGCGCGACTTGGACAACGAGAGTCCGATGCCGGTGGATACGGTGGCCGAGGCCAAGAAGATGGAGGAAATGGCCGGTCTGGATCCGCGCCTGATGGACACGGCTGCGATAGAGACCTTTACCCACCTGCTAGCCAACAACGTGGCTTTTTTGCCCTACCAGCAGGTCGTCGATTTGGGCGGGACGCTGCGCTCGATTGCCATCGCCGGTTTTACTGATCGGGAGACTTTGCTCGCCGAGGTTGAGGAATTCGTGTCGCGGGTGGCTGTGCCGCTCTTTGTCGGGGCTGGCGAGCGCGTGCGGGTGTACACGTCTATGGGATCGGCGTCCTTGGCCGGGATTGGCAATCTCTTCGTGCCCTTGTTAATCGCCTCGCTGATCGTGCTCAACACCATGCTCGGGGCCGTGTACGAGCGCTCCGGCGAGATCGGGGTGTACTCGTCGGTGGGGCTGGCGCCGAGTCACATTGCCGCGCTCTTCATTGCCGAGGCTCTGGTGTTTGCCATTTTCGGCGCGGTGCTGGGCTATTTGGTGGGGCAAACGACGACGCTGCTGCTGGCGCACTACGCGCTCTTGGGCGGCATGTTTCTCAACTATTCGTCGCTGTCGGCGATTTTCTCGACCTTGGTGGTAATGATGGTGGTGGTGCTCTCGACTCTGTATCCAGCGCGCAAGGCCGCGGCCATGGCCGTGCCCGACGTGACTCGGCGCTGGGAGTTCCCTCCGCCCGACGGCGACGATTGGCGCTTTGATTTCCCCTTTACGCTGGGCAAGGGCGATGCTTTAGGCTCGTGCGCGTACCTGCATCGGGTCTTCTCGTCGTATGGCGAGGGGTCGGTGGGCGACTTTATGACTGAGGGCGTGGATTTCCACTTGGAGCAGGGCGGTGCGCAGCCGGTCTATGTGCTGGAACTAATGGTGTGGCTCGCGCCCTACGATTTGGGAGTGAGCCAGCGGGTATTCCTGCGCACCTTGCCGACCGACGACATTCCGGGCATTTACCGCATTGAGATGCACTTGCAGCGCGTCAGCGGCGATGTGGTGAGCTGGCAGCGGCTCAACACCAGCTTCCTCAACGTGCTGCGCAAGCGCTTCTTGGTCTGGCGGACGATTGCGCCCGAGGTGCGAGAGGAATACTTGATTGAGGGCGAGAAGTTGGCGCAGGGGACGGGGGTGGAGGTTTAGTGCCGATGGATAAATTGCCGGATGTCATTCCCTTGACGCCCTATTACCGGGAGATGGTGTGGGGCGGACGCCGCTTAGCCGAGCTCTACGGCAAAGTCCTGCCAGACGATGCGCTCATTGGCGAGTCCTTTGAACTGTCGGCGTACGAGGGCCGCGAGAGCCGGGCAGCGGATGGTTGTTTGCTGAGCGAGTTGATGGAAACGCATCGCGCCGATTTGGTCGGTACTGCGGTGTGGGAGCGTTACGGTGGGCGCTTTCCCTTGCTTATTAAGCTCCTCGACGCTCAGCAGGATCTGTCGATCCAAGTGCATCCCGACGACGAGTACGCCCAGCGCAACGGGCTGGTGGACAGCGGCAAGATGGAGGCTTGGTACGTGCTGCAATCGGACGGTGGCCGCGTGGCTTGCGGGCTGGCCGAGGGCGTGGG